>CAMYJP010000132.1 GCA_947258675.1 uncultured Desulfobulbaceae bacterium
ATTAAATATAAAACATGTTTTCACCAGCCACTCTTCTGATATTCAAATAATGCGATACATTCCTGTGTTAGGGACAATGCTAGTTCGTTTTTTTATTCGTAGGATTGCTGCATGTACCGTGGTAAGCAAACGTTCCTACTCTAAATTAGAATCCTTTTTCTCGCATGAAGAGTGGAAGACAATACGAGAAAAAGTCAAAATTATCCCCATGGGTGTCAATAGCCGTCATCTTGAACCAACCTTATTGGAATCCATTCCGAAAATAAAAGCACATTTAGGCATTTCAGAGAAAAAGATGCTCCTGTTCATTGGTCGTTTATCTTACAAAAAAGGTCTAACCTATTTGATTGAGGCGTATGCTGAAATTGTGAAGGAAATAGACGATACAGTGCTGATAATTGCCGGTGATGGTGAATTATTTTCACTACTTGCCAAAGAGGTAGAGGAAAGAGGACTCAGCGAGCATATTAAAATGGTCGGTTATGTCACCGGGAAATTAAAAGAGCAGTATTTACAGGCTGCTGATATTCTGGTTGTCCCCTCAATTATTACTAAAGAGGGAGATGCTGAAGGTCTACCGGTTTCTCTGCTTGAAGGAATGGCTGCTGGCAAAATTTGTGTAGCAACTGACGTAAGCGGAGCCGATGATATTATTATCCATGGACAAAACGGCTTTCTTGTGCCTTCACAAGACAGTACACAGTTAGCCAGACAACTCAAACAAGTGCTTAATCTTCCCAAAAATGAATTAAAGGATATCTCTGAAAATGCTCGAAGGTGTGCTGCTGAATTTGATTGGAGAATAATCGCCCTAAAGTATTATGAACATTTAATCAAGCCCGTGAATTCATAAAAAATTGAAAAATTTACTTGTCGCAACTGAAATCCACTTATGGCAGCGCAGTAAAGGAAACCACCAGAGGATATTTGAACTCCTCGGTTTCCTGGCAAATTCTTTTCCGGTTACCGTCTTTTATCTGGGTACGGAGCCATGCGCCAAAATAGACTTTCCATACAAAATAATTCAGTGTAATCCTCACCAAGGTTTAATGTCCCTGATTCATAAATTTTTTAATATAATACCGGACAAATTACGTTTTAACATTATGCGGCAATTGAATTTGCTGGCTTTCACAAGGACGCTTGAAAATTTCTACAGTGCAAAAGCATTAACTCAATTCAGAAAGATATATAATGCAAAAAGGTATGATGTAGTAATCATAGAATATGTCTGGTACGGATATCTCCTCGACGCCATTGATCAGACAAAAACCGTTTCTTTTCTCGATATTCATGATCTCTACCATAAGCGTAAAGACCGATATGCTGCTTTCGGAAGAACTCCTGACCGTTCTATTTCACGAGAACAGGAACTGGCGGTTTTTTCCCGCTTCGATTATCTCATTGCTATCCAACGACAGGAATATGAGTATCTTGACAAAATTTTCCCAGGTAAGATGATACTGGCCATGCACCCGCACAAAGTCAGTAGAAGTATGTATAGCAAACGTCATGAAAATCGCCTCAACAATAAACTCAATATTGTCTACTTCGCATCATTTGGTGATCAAAATCTTGATGCTATTCATTGGTTTGTCAATGAAGTATGGGATGATTCACTCCTGGAAAAATTCACAGTGCTTATATATGGAACTATCTGCGATTCCCTCTCCATTGCCAAAAAAGGTATAGAAATAAAAGGAAGAGTTTCTTCACCCTCAGATGCTTACAAACAAGCAGATATAGTTATCAATCCCATACGGTTCGGTTCTGGCTTAAAAATAAAAACGGTTGAAGCAATTGCCCATGGTATTCCAACGATTTCAAGCCGTATAGGAGCGGAAGGTCTTGAGGATACTTTCGGGCTATCTTTACTGGTGGCGGATACCCCTGCTGATTATAAAAAAAGCCTGCATATACTTACACAACCTGAAAAAAGACTGGAAATGTCAAAAAACTCCATACGGTTTGCCGAGCAAAAACTTACCCATTCCGCCTGCTTTGGCAATTTTATGGAACTAATTGAAACCGTTACAAAATCCGATCTTGTATGAGTTTATTAGATAAAGTGTAATTTAGAGTTTAGAGTTTGGAGTTAAAACAATTAGAAAAAATCAATTCGTATCTGTTATATGCTCTATATAGTAATACCCGTATATAACGGCTGGCAACAAACCAAACGCTGTTTAAATGCTTTACGTAATAGCGAATTCACAGGTTATACTATTATCGTCGTAGACCATGGTTCCAACGACGACACCAAACACTTGCTTCCCCGGGACTATCCTGAAATTATTCACATTTTAGGAGATTCTTCGTTATGGTGGGCCGGGGCGACAAACGTTGGCATTCGCCACGCTCTGGATAATAAAGCGAAATACATTATGCTTCTTAATAATGACTTCTTTGTGCAAAAGAATACTATCAGGAACTTAATTGCCCATTTGCAGGAAAAAGGATTGGCGATAATTGCGCCGATACAAAAAAAAGAGGCCACAGGGGAGGTTATTACTGTATCGCCACGGGAATTTTTATTGTTTGGATTTGCCGGTCTCAAAGGTCCTTCTGAAGTAAGCAAAGAAATGCAAAATCAAGGGCTGATTAACACACCTCTTATCGGTGGTGGAAGGGGGGTCATAATTCCCACGGATATTTTCAAACAGGTTGGCCTGTTTGATGAAATAGATTTCCCCCATTATTATGCAGATCATGATTTTTACCTTCGGTGCAGGCAACAGGATATACCGTTGTATACAGCCATTAACGCTGAGGTATTCATAGATGAACAACAGACATCAGTTGCTGCTGACCCTGCAGAAATGACCTTAAAAGAATTTGTACACTCTTTAAAAGACAGACGGTCGCACCGAAATATTCAAGATTTAACAATGCTATTTAAGAAACACTATCCAATAAAAAAACTTTACTTTATCGGGTTATTTTTGAGTTTGGCACGCTATTTCTCTATCTATACCTTTAAGAGAATGATGAGAATCTTGCTCACTTAGCAAAGACCAGTAATCATCTTATTTGCCAAAATTTTCCGTAGAATTCAAGAAATACGCAACCAACGCAGGAAAGAACATCCCTAACTTTTAATTGTCTGGAAGCACTTTTAACTTTTTATTCATGCTTAATCAATTTAGCAATACAGCCTTAATACGAAGAACACCCACCGAAAAAGCTGGACTTGCCGCTTTTGGAATATTTTTCATTTATTATATAGTAAAGGCTGTTTATTTTGCGATTTCTGTTAATGAGAATATCTTCCCGGATGAAGTCACCTGGTTCGGGATATGCAAAATTTTTTCGCAATCTCTGCTGCCGCCGGCTGACTCACCAGAATCTTATCAATATGGTCTCATAACCCGCAAGCCCATGCTTTATTTTTTTCTTATGGGTAAAATCCTGTCTTTAAATATCTTCCCGATCTCTGACCTGATATTTCTCCGTTTTATTAATATTTTTCTGGGATGCCTCACCGTGTTGTATGCCTGGGAAACAGCCTCTCTATTAATTAAAGACCAGTTTGTACAAGTTCTTTCCATTATTCTGCTTACCAATACCATGATGTTTACTTTCATGACAGGAGCGGTTAATTACGATAATCTGACAAATCTTCTTGCAATACTTGCCCTTTATTACCTCTTTGCTTTTCTAAAAAACAGACAGACAAATCATTTCCTCTTTTTTTCAGTCTTCCTCCTTTTAGGAGGCTTGACCAAAATATCATTCCTTCCCTATGCTTTTTTACTGGTAGTTGCAGTTATTTTCCATGAAAGGAAAAATTTTCCAAAGTTACTGCCAACTGTTACTGCATGGTTCTCACAATTCAAGCGAGGTAAAATAACGCTATCATTACTCTGCCTTATGCTCTTAATAGCCAATCTTCACCTTTATCTAGGCAACATAATCAAATATAAACGTCTGGAGCCACGAATCCACCAGGTACTCTCTTTAGATCAAGCCTTACAGTTCAGGCTTTTTGCGAGAGGATACATTGTCAACAAATACCGAGGAGGAGAAATAACCCTTCGCCAGGCACAGATAATGGCTATCCAGTTGATCAAACATGAAGGTGACCGGGCTGATACTCTGGATTTGCTGCAGCGTGCAGCAATGGACAAAAAGCAGCAACTCCCCAGGCTGAACCGTTTTCAATACATTCTGCCCTGGCTGCAACTTATGAGCGAAAGGACGTATGGCATAGCAGCCCACAAACTGATGCCAAAGGGCTTGAAGGCTCTTATTCCATACTACCTTATCGCTGTTCTTTCTCTGTTTCTTTTTTTTCGAAAGCTGAAGACAACCGACATGTTAGGAAAGGGTAAATATCTTCTCTTTATTTCTTTTGGCTATGTTCTTATTCTGATGCAACTGGTGAATTATAAACACTATGCATATGCAGGGGCAATAGGTTCTGCGCTCACAGGACGCTATTTGTTTCCTGTAATTGTGCCAATCTACATCCTCGTGTCATACTATCTGCTCAAGAATTCTACTAAATGGTGGAGATGGTCCATTCTGCTTTTCATCAGTTTTATCTTTGTGTTAGGAGAGTTCCCATGGTTCATTAACCACGCAACGCAGGATTGGTTCTTTTAATTTTCATGAATTAAAGCTCCTCGCAGCAAGAGCAAGCTACGAGGAATCTTTGATTGTAAGGAAGTAATTTATCAGATTCGTTCGCTACTCCCGCAGCAGATAAGCGTTAGACTTCGAGCTACGGGAAATGCGCTGACTATTCAGTTCATGATGGGTGCGGCGAATACAAAAAAAAGTAGAATGCCTCTGACAGGACTGTCTCAATTAGTTTAGAAAAATAATGATGAGTAATACTGCAAAAAAAGGAACTGGCTCACTAGCCGTTTTCCTAGAATATTTCCTATGGCTTGTAGTGTTAACTCTTGCCTTTAACAAAATTCATGATGTCGATGCCTGGCTTCATCTCAGTCATGGAAAACTTCTCTGGAATCTGCGGGGACTTCCTGAAAGTGAAATGTTCACCTACCCCACGTTTGGAACACCCCATTATTATACTTCATGGTTTTACAGTCTCATCTGCTATCTTTTTTATTCCCTGCTTAATGTGCATGGTCTGGTCTTCTTTAAGGCCACTATCATTACCCTTGCCTTTGCCATCTTATTCAAGGATTCTCTTATCGGGGCAAAAAGCTATGTGCTTGCCGCCTGCATACTCTCCGCTGTGGCTGTAATCACTTATGAACGATTTGTGCTGCGACCGGAATTATTTTTAATCCTCTTTCTATCCTTGAGCATCTATTGGTTGAATTTATATCTCTACAAAGACAGGAAATACATCTTCGCCCTGCCTGCTATCCATCTGCTGTGGGCAAATTGCCACTCCAGTGTCACCCTGATGATAGTCCCATTTTTCGCCTTTATCGTCGGTGGAATTCTGCAACAATTTATCAGAAAACGTTGGCATGGGATGTCTTATGCCCCCACCGGAAAACAGATAAAAACCGTTTTCTTTATCTTTTTACTATCAGCTGCCGCATCGCTGCTAACGCCGAATTTTATCAGCCAGTATCTCTATGGAGCCAAAATGCTTGGCATGGAATGGTATAAGCAAGAAATACAGGAGTTAAGAGCACCGGTCGGCAGGTATTTGTATAATGTTATGCTGGTAAGTCTGGCTGTTCTTCTCTCTTTTGTATTGAACAAAAAGCGATTCTCCATGATTCATTTGCTGCAGGTGCTGCCTGCTCTGATCTTATCCTTTCTGTCAATTAGGTTTTATTATCTTGGTGCCATTGTTGGTGGTCCTGCCTTTATTCGAAATCTTTCTTCATTTATGAGCACAAAAAATTATTACAATATTTTTAATTCAAAGGCCATTACCATAGCAGCGCTCTGTTTTTCTGTCGGTTGTATCTATTATACTCTAACACTCACAGAACCTTCCGGCCTGAAACGAAACAAATTTGGTACTGGATTTGATTATTCACTGATGCCGAAAAAGGCTGTCGAATATATGAACAAGAAAAAAATATCCGGCAGGATCTTCAATCAATTCCATCTTGG
>CAMYJP010000133.1 GCA_947258675.1 uncultured Desulfobulbaceae bacterium
CACTACCATGGCAGCAATGGTAGATTACATTAATTCCTCCCGGGCCCATCACATTCTTACCATTGAAGACCCCATAGAGTTTGTCCATCCCTTAAAAAAAGGAGTAGTGAATCAGCGTCAGTTGGGCAAAGATACACTATCTTACGGAAATGCACTTAAAGGCGCATTGCGTCAGGATCCTGATGTCATCATGATTGGTGAACTGCGTGATCTGGAAACGATTTCCATGGCAATTTCAGCAGCTGAAACCGGACATCTTGTTATTGGTACCCTGGCGACCGCTAGTGGTCCGAAAACGATTGAGAGAATCATTAATTCCTACCCGCACTCAGAGCAAAGTCAGATCCGCGCAATGCTTAGCGAAGCTTTAAAAGCCGTTGTTACTCAACGTCTGATTCCCAGCATTGACGGCCAGAGAATGTATCTGGCTGTGGAGATACTTCTTGGAACGATGTCTGTGGGCAATATGATTCGAGACAACAAGACTTTCCAGCTCACCTCAGTCATGCAGACTGGCAGAAGTATTGGGATGCAGCTGATGGATGATTCCATTATGGCCTTGCTTAAGGAAGAAAAGATTTCACCGGAACTTGCCTTAGCCAATGCTGCAGATGAGAAACTCTTCCGGCCATTTCTGGAGACAGGTGAAGGTCAAGAAGAGCAGGAAACAGTCGCAATGGCTTAATAATGTACAATGTAATTCCATCAAATAGGTAAATAATGGCAAAAATAGATACATATTTTACTGAAATGCAACAAAAAGGAGCCAGCGATCTGCATATGGTCGTAGGTTTTCCTCCATTATTACGCCTTCGTGGTGAACTTGTACCTCTTGATCATCCTATGCTGACCTCTGAATCAAATAAAGAGATCCTCTACGAGATATTGGGGCCTGTGCAGCGGGCCCAGTTAGAAAAAAATTTGGATTTTGATATGGCCTATGAGTTGGAAGGTGTTGGCCGCTTTCGTTGCAATATATTATTTCAGCACAGAGGCATAGGAGCTGTTTTTCGCATTATCCCTACAGAAATTCTGACTCTTGAAAAGCTCAACATGCCAGAAACACTAAAAACAATTGCTTCATACCAATACGGACTGGTATTAGTCACTGGTCCAACAGGCAGTGGTAAGTCCACCACCATGGCCGCTATAATAAATCATATTAATGAAGCGCAGGATAAACACATCGTCACGATTGAAGATCCCCTTGAGTTTGTGCATCCTAATAAAAGAGCCATATTCACCCAAAGAGAAATTGGCTCGCATGCAAAGAGTTTCTCGGACGCCCTTAAGGTAGCCAGCCGGGAAGATCCTGATATAGTTTTGGTTGGTGAGATGCGGGACCTTGAAACAATATCTCTGGCTCTTGAATGTGCGGAATTGGGAATCCTGGTATTTGGCACACTTCATACCAACAGCGCATCAAAAACTATTGACCGGATAATAAATGCCTTTCCATCAGATCAACAGGCTCAGACCAGAACAATGTTATCGGAATCCCTGAGGGCTGTGGTAGCCCAGCAGCTTCTTAAAACAAGCAACGGAAAAGGGCGATGTGCTGCGATTGAAATTCTTATAGGTTCAAGAGCACTTGCCAGCATTATCAGGGAAGGCAAGATCACCCAGATAAATTCTTTGATACAGGGTGGAGCTGAAATGGGAATGCAGACAATGGATCAACATCTCATGCAGCTAATCAAGAATGAAAAAATTACGGTTGAGGCTGCTTATGAAAAGGCAATTGATAAAAATTTATTTTTGGACCTGATGAAGGAAACACCTGAAATAGTGTAATAGTTGGTTAACTGCCACATGAAATTAGTTTGTTTTCAATAACGGAATCAATAAATTTTATATTATATTTGCAGAAGATAGAGTCAATAAAAAAGCCCAAAAAGTTACTGGCTCTTTGGGCTTTTTTATTTTGCTTTTTTTTAGGAGATTAAAAATCAACCAGTTCTACATCAAAGATTAGGGTGGCGTTAGGTGGAATAGGTCCGCCCCCTCTTTCTCCATATCCGAGTTGAGAAGGAATTATCAAAGTTCGTTTTTCGCCTTTTTTCATATCAATAAAAGCTTCATCCCAGCCTTTAATCACTCTTCCTTTACCAACAGGAAATTGGAAGGGTTTGCCACGATCAATGGAGGAATCGAATTTCTTTCCATCAAGCAATGTGCCGGTGTAATGGGCAGATACGATTGTTCCAGGTTTGGGCTTTGATCCTTCTCCTTCCTTAATAACAACATACATGAGTCCTGATGCAGTCGTAACAGCATTAGGCCATTTATCTTTAACAAGTTGCTGTTCTTTGGCGGTTTTTTCTTTTTTGGCTTTATCTGCCCTATCGTTAATCCCTCCCAATAGTTCGTCAAAAGCTGCCTGATCCGCCTTGAAGGCTTTAGCCTCATCCCCGACTCTAATAATTTCAATCGCTTTAATGGTGTCTCCTTTCTGAATGGTGTCAACAATGTCCTGACCTGAAACAACATGGCCAAAAACAGTGTGCTTACCGTCCAGCCAGGGAGTTGGGACATGGGTGATGAAGAATTGACTGCCATTGGTGCCTGGTCCTCCATTGGCCATGGAAAGAATTCCTGGCCGGTCATGCTTGAGTGTTGGGTCTATTTCATCCGGGAATTTATAACCTGGATCGCCGGTTCCGGTACCCAGCGGGCAACCGCCTTGGATCATGAAATTAGGGATTACCCGATGAAAGGTCAAGCCGTCGTAAAACCGAACACCTTTGTCTTTATTGGAATCCTTGGTACCTTCTGCAAGACCGACGAAATTAGCAACGGTAACAGGGGTTTTTTTGAATTCCAAAGAGGTTACAATATCTCCCTTTGAGGTCATAAAATTAGCATACAGTCCATCTTTAAGTTGCGGTTCTTCGCTGGCCATGATTTCTCCTTTTGAAAAAATAAGTAGAGTGAAAATAAATAATAAAGAATACCACGAAATACGTTTCATACTGTTTCCTCCGCTTTTAGCTTCCTTTTATTACAGAAAAATGATACCGGTTATGAAAATTGAGGTCGCTCTTTAAACAAATCATTGTCCGGTTGGGAATTGTTGCTACGGTACTGAAGGGTTTTCGAATTCCTTGAGGTCTGATGATTAACTTGGAAATAATTACAATGCTTATTCCATTTATGTCAAGTGAAAACAGGTGGTGTTCGATACCCAAAGAGAGAAGTTTACATAACGCGGTTTGCTATCCTATTTATATTACGATGTATTTAGTAACCCCTAGTTTTTTTCTCTCGCCACTATTGACGAACGTGTTGATAACGGTTTAAATTACGCGGATTTTTAATATGCCGAACCTGTCAACCAAACCGTTATTATAGGCAGTATATCTATTGATTTATAGAACTTACCAGCTATTAGGCTGGCTCTTTTTTATAATCTGTTTCCTGCCTTATTTTCTGTATAGTCTCGTTGTTGGTCGAAATTATGACGGCTTTGGTCAACGTCTCGGATTTATTGATAAAATTGAAAAAGAGAAACACCGGTCTTTGAAAGTATGGTTGCATGCCGCTTCGGTAGGCGAAGTTCAGGTGGCAAGAGCCTTGATAGCTGAGCTGAAGAAAATAGTACCTCTCGCCTCCTTTGTCCTTTCGGTAATGACCGAACAAGGCCGAAAGGTGGCTGAGGAGTATCTGGGATCTGAAGTCCGGGTAATTTATGCTCCGCTTGATCTATATGGGATTGTCGGAAAAACCCTGAAAGCAATTCGTCCTGACGTTTACATCTGCCTTGAAACTGAAATCTGGCCAAACATTATTGTTCAAGCTTATATGGAAGGAGTGAAACTGATTCTTTTAAATGGCAGAATGTCAGATCGCTCATTCAACAGATACCGCTTCATACACCGTTTCATAAAAGAATTGTTATCTTACTTTGCAGTTATATCGGTTATCCAGACTTTGGACGCAGAGCGATATGTTGCCTTGGGAGCGGAGTCGAGTAAGGTTATAGTCAATGGAAATGCCAAATATGATCTGGTTGGAGAGCATGATCCGGAAGCATTGACGCACAGGTGTCAGTCCATGCTCGGCGTAAAGCCTAATCAGCCTTTACTGGTCACCGGCAGCACACATACCGGGGAAGAAGAACTTCTCATTCGAGTTTATAACGATCTCAAACTGCATGAATCTGTCAATGAAGAACTTGTCTGGGTAGTTGCTCCAAGGCATCTTGAGAGGCTTGCGGAAGTTGAGAGGATATTTGCTATAAATCAAATTAATTATATGCTGCTTAGTGAAGTTAAACAGCACGGCCGTAAAGCTTCAGTCATTTTAGTCGACCTGATGGGGAGATTGGCCGATATCTATTCAATAGCCACGTATGTTTTTTGTGGTGGTAGTTTAGTTAAACGAGGCGGCCATAATATCATTGAGGCGGCGGTCTGGGGTAAACCAGTGTTTTACGGTCCTTATATGGATGATTTTGCTGATGCTGCTGATCTTCTCGAATCTGTTGGTGCAGGATATAAGGTACAAAACACAGAGGAACTTTCCAAAAAGATTCAGTATTTTGCCAATCATAAAGAAGAATATGCTGTCGCTGGAAAAAGAGCCCGTGAGGTAGCCTTGGCCCAGCAGGGGTCGGCATTTAAACAGGCTCACCTTGTTCTCGATGTTTTAGAACGGAAGCGATAGAGAAATCTTCTTAGAAAACGGATTTATTTTCTTAAAAGGATCGCCTCCAGTTTTACGCAAGGATAAATAAAAATATTACTTATGGAATTAAACAGATATGAAAGCTCTTGTTGCTCTTGAAGATGGAACTGTATTTGAGGGAGTCTCATTTGCCGGCACAGGAGAAGCCGCTGGCGAGATTGTATTTAATACAGGAATGACCGGTTATCAGGAAGTCCTGACCGACCCATCCTATAAAGGACAGATTGTCACCATGACCTATCCGTTGATTGGCAATTATGGTGTCAATCAAGAGGATATGGAATCGAATAAGATACAGCCTGAAGCCTTTCTTGTTAAAGAATATAATGCTATTCCTAGTAATTTCCGTTCCACGGGTACACTGGCAGACTTTCTCAAGGAATATGAAATTATTGGTGTTCAAGGAATTGATACTCGAGCTTTAACCAGACATATCAGGACTGCCGGCGCCATGAAAGGAATCGTCTCCACTCTCGATCTTGATCCGGAATCGCTTATCAAAAAAGCCAAGGAATCAGAAGGACTGATCGGTCGGAATTTGGTCAGAGAGGTTACCTGTCGGGAACCGTATTGCTGGGATGCAAACGAGAGGAGCGGAGGTCTGCCGCACCCGGGCAATAATTTTTCAGGTTCATCATCGGGTAAATTTAGAGTCGTAGCTCTAGATTATGGTCTTAAATACAATCAGTTAAGAATTCTAGCTGAAAAAGAATGCCGAGTTCAGGTTGTACCTGCTACGACATCGACAAAAGATGTTTTAGCATTGGAACCAGATGGTATATTCCTCGCCAATGGACCGGGTGATCCTGCAGCTGTAGAAGGAGTGGTTGACACAGTTCGTGAACTTTTGGGTCAAAAACCTATTTTCGGTATTTGTCTGGGCCATCAGATCTTGGGATTGGCTTTTGGCGGGAGTACATATAAGCTTAAATTCGGACATCGCGGGGCGAATCAGCCGGTTAAAGATTTATTAACCGGACGAATTGAAATAACCTCCCAGAATCATGGCTTTTGTGTCGATTTAGATAGCCTGGATCCTGATGAGGTTGAGTTAACCCATGTCAATCTCAACGACGGTAGCCTTGAAGGAATGCGACACAGAAAACTCCCTGCTTTTTCTGTTCAGTACCATCCAGAAAATGCTCCAGGGCCGCATGATTCTTTGTACCTGTTTGATCGATTCGTTGACATGATGAAAGATCAGGAAAATATTTAAATATACGATAACCCATTGGGTGTAAATCCTATTAAGTCTAATAGGGGTGGTTATCTTATTAAATCC
>CAMYJP010000134.1 GCA_947258675.1 uncultured Desulfobulbaceae bacterium
CATTTTTAAACCATTTGCGGCCGGGAAAATGGATTTATACAGCTACTGGAGCAGCAGGAATAGCAGGATTCGATCAGTATCAACATCTGTTGGATTTAAAAAAAGTGTTGGATGAAAATCCCAAAGTGAAAGCGGCACTTGGGGGCGACTATATAGTTTCTCCAGACTTAACAGTCAAAGCAGAAAAATCATCAAACTTGCGCTGCGGCTGGATAATACAGTTGCGCCCAATTTGCATTCTCGCAGGCACCTCTGCCTCCTTTCCAATCAGGGTTATGCCGGTATAAAGATGTTTGGGATGGAGACGGTTCGGTGTCTGTTTCTCTTCTCCATTACCGATTATTGCACCTTGACCTACTTTGATTCTCTTATCAAGGATTGCCAGGTCTATTTTGGCATCAGTTTCTATATTACAGTCATGGAAAATTATGGAATCGCGGACTTGGGCCCCAGGTTTTATATGAACTCCGGGTGAGAGGACAGAATTGAAAACAGAGCCTTCAATTACACAGCCAGCTGCTATTAATGATCGATTGACATTACTGCTTTTTGAAAAATAGGTTGGGCACCTATCAAACAGCAAGCCTTCAGTGTCCGGGTTGGGTCTGATACCCCAGGCTTCCGGTGATATGCCGGAATCATCCCGGAGAACGTCCATATTTGCCTCCCAATAGGCCTGCACTGTTCCAACATCCCGCCAATACCCATGAAACGGGTAAGCAAAAACATTGTCCCGCTGGATTGCCTTTGGGATAAGGTGCATACCGAAATCAATTTCCCCTTTATCTTCAGCGAGCAAGGTTAAAAGGTATTCTCGGTCAAAAACGTAAATACCCATCGAGGCCAGATCTGTCCGCGGCACTTCAGGTTTTTCCTCCCATTCGACGATACGTTCTTCCTTGTTGGTTATTCCAGTACCAAACTGATGTATTTCACTCATTGGCACTTTCATCATGCCAATTGTGACATCTGCTTTTTTACGTCGATGAAATTGAATCATTCGATGGAAATCCAGCCTGTAAATATGGTCGCCCGAGAGAATCAGAATTTCTTTTGAAGGATGTGCTTCAATATAGTTGAGATTCTGGCGGACTGCATCAGCTGTACCTTTGTACCAGTCAGAGTCTTTGAAACCAGTGCTTGGTGGAAGAATTTTTACACCTCTTGAGCGTCCGGTAAAGTCCCATGCTTCACCGGTTGAAATATGCCGCATAAGTGAGAGAGGTTTATACTGGGTGAGCACCCCAACCTGAGTTAAACCTGAATTCATAACATTGCTGAGAGAAAAATCAATTATTCGATAAATGCCCGCAAAGGGTACGGCAGGCTTGGCTCTCGTCTGCACAAGAACGTTTAATCTGCTGCCCACACCTCCGGCTAGCAGGAGGACAACCGTGTTTTGTCTGGCCTGAGTCAGTTCAAACTTTTTCATCGAACGACCTCTCCAGGATTAATCAGTGTTGGAATTTGATCTTTTTTAAGATATGGATAGACGGTGGAACCACTGCCGATGCTTGTTCCGGTTGGAATAATATTGTTCCAGCCGATCACGGTGGTTTTTTGTGAACCGGTTGGTTTTATTGCGTTTATTTGCACTCCCTGGCCAAAGGTATTATTGACGTCGCTTACTGCTCTGTCAATCTGAGAGTCTTCTCCTACAATATTGTTAAAAAAAAGTACGGAGTTTTTGACATTTGCACCTTTTTTGATATGAACGCCTGGAAAAAGAATGGAATTTTCCACTCGTCCGTCAACAAAACAACCGTTATATATCATACTATCCTGAATGGATGCGTTTTTACCTATCTTTGTTGGTTGACAGTCCCTAATACCTCTGTGTTCAAGGTTGGTGCGAATTCCCCAATCATTCAATTTGATTTTCGGGTCCGAACCCAATAAGTCCATGCTGGTCTGCCAATATTCGACAATTGTGCGAGTGTATCCCCAATAGTTATTAAATTTGTATCCGTAGACTTTTCGTTGTTCTTTCATCATACGGGGGATGATATCTCGTCCGAATTCAAGGCTTCTAAAACCTTGGCAAGGACTTTCGGCTTAAAGCAGAATACGGTCATGGAGGCCCAGTCGTATTTCGGTTCGAGCGGTTTTTCTTCATATGCTGTGATGCGACCACCACGCTCCCCATCTTCATTATCAATTTCAGCTACGCCGAATCTGTGCGCCGAGGACATCGGAACCTTTAGGCAGGCAATGGTAAGGTCTGCATTTTTCTGCCAGTGATAATCTATGATGTCATGGTAATCCATCTGGTATATATGGTCTCCGGACAGGATCAATACGC
The DNA here is from genome assembly GCA_947258675.1 of uncultured Desulfobulbaceae bacterium. The sequence continues at coordinate 2,303 of CAMYJP010000134.1, forward strand.
CGGCAGGATCATGATATTGTATAAATTCCAGATTCTGATAAACGGCATCGGCTGATCCCTTGTACCAATGGGATTTGTCATACCCTTTAAACGGGGGCAGAATAGATACACCACGATATCTGCCAATCATATCCCATGCTGCCCCTATACCTATATGATTGATAAGAGAATAACATCGGTACTGGCTTAAAATTGCTACCAGTTCGAGACCGGAGCACATGAGATTGCTAAGAGGAAAATCAATTACCCGGGCAAAGCCACCAAAGGGAATTGCTGATTTCGGGCGGTATAACGTAAGAACGCTTAACTCATCAACCCGTCCCCCGGCCAGAATCATTGCCAAAGTCTTAGCTTTAAATTTCATATTGATTCACAGTTACATATATTTTGTGGCAAGTTTTTTTAACTGAATGGTTGAAAATTCTTGATCTTCTAAATCCAAATTTTTCAAAGGAACTTCAGCCCTTGCGGCTTCTCGATGACCACCAGCAGAGCCGCTGTTGCCAAAAATTTTCACCGCCAGCTTTCCGGCATTTTTTTTGTACCCGTCACACCTGAAAATTACCACCAGACGTTCACCATGAATTCCAGAAACTATGACCCATGAAATCTGATGTACCTGATTTAGGAAATCAGCAATGATTACCAATATATCCGGGCTTCGAATTCGTCCGACGTGGGCATAGAGTCGCTGTTTGCTTATTTTCATCTCCGCCAATGCGGTTTGAAAGTATTGCAGCTCTGATTGACGTAATGACGACAATTCTATCTTACGCACAAGATTCTGGTTGGCAATGGTGAAGAGATACCTGAATGAGATTGCATCTGCTAGCGATGCTTTTTTTTCGAAATTATTTGTATCTACCTTGATGGCATAAAAAAGGGCTGTAGCAATAGGTACTGATGGCTTCAATTCTGCAGCCCGCAGGTACTCTACCAGTATCGACGCCATGGCACCATAATCCGGTCTGATGTCGATATATTGTGCTTCCCAGCCGCTTGTAACCGGGTGATGATCAATAACAGCATCAAAATTAATTTTTTCAAAGCAAGGAAGATGTGAAGGTTGTGAATCAAGGATTATTTTTTTTGAGTAATCTTTAAGTTTGAGTGACTGCAGCTTCTCAATGGGAACTTTCAGCAGATCAACCATTACAATATTATTCAACCGTCTGATTTCATTTTGATAGCCGATAGTCATGCTTCTTACGCGATATCGCAGCAGACGTTTTACAGCCATGGCACTTGCTAAGGCGTCAGGATCTGCAGTAATCACGATTAAAACATCATCTTCCTTGTGGAATATGTCCAGGAAGTTTCGCAACCGTTCTTTGGCTGTTTTCCTTATAAGGCTTCGCGGCCTATCACCGCAATCTATTATGTTCAGACTTTTCAAATTAGTACCCTCTTTCCTGTCATGGAGATATTCCAAATAGGATCTGCAGAAAATTAAAAATAAGCCGGAATCTTACCATATCCTCTTGGAGGGATGCAAGCGACTCCACTCTATATTTCTAACCGACTCAGATTATTAGTATTTGTACCTTGGTTTGTGGGGTTAAATTGATCTTGTTGGTTTTTTTTGAATTGCTTCTGATTTGGATGCTAAAGTTTTCAGGATGAAATTATTTTTTCAAGTTTCAGTGAAAAATGGCACCGATGGAAAAAGGGTCTGGTCGGTATGGGGTATAAAGCGAGAACCTGAAAAACGGATCATAAATTCCTGGTTAACATTTAACTCGAGATAGGTAATGTTGTTTACAACTTTGTCGCATCGCTTTCTTGCACTATTATCAAGAAGAATTGTTTCTGCGCCGGCCAATGAACTATTGCCGACAGGTTTATATATTGCAAGAGGCAGATCAGGCAGCATTCCTAGAGTTATGGCCTGTTTTGGTTCTATATGGCGGCCGAAGGCACCGGCTACATAAATTTGATCCAGGTCGGCAAAAGAAAGTCCAACCTGGTTGATCAGGGTAGTGAGAATGGAGTACATAGCTGCCTTGGAACGCATCAAAGCATCAAGATCTTGCTGAGTTAAAGTTATTGCTTTGCCGGTAGCAGACTTTTCCGGTGGGACAATGATAAACGCATCTCCGTTATTTTTTTGCATCCTTTTACACAGAGTATCTAATGGTGGATTTCTGAACTTTCCTCTGATATCAATGACCCTCGTTAAATAAAGAGCGGCTACCAGGTCAATCAGACCTGACCCACACAACCCCCTCGCGGGTCCACCGTCAATAGTGCTATAATCAATATTTCCATTTTCGAGATTGATGTGCACATGCTCGATTGCCCCCGGGCCAGCACGCATACCCATTTGTACGACTCCGCCTTCAAGAGCAGGTCCCGCGGCCCCGGCACAAGCGATGAGCCAATCTCGATTGCCGATCACAACTTCGGCGTTGGTACCAACATCAATCAGCATACAGGTTTTATGTTTCCGGTCCATTCCTGTCGCCAGGATTCCAGATATAAGATCACCACCAAAATAACTGCCTACACTCGGCATTATCCAAACCGGTGCTGCTGGGTGAAGATCAAGATTAAGATCAGTGGCTGCAAAAGGATTTAATTTATTCACAACCGGGATGTATGGTTCCCGACAAATATGATAGGGATTGAGCTTTAGGAAAAAATGTACCATAGTCGTATTGCCGGAAACAGACAGAGCCCTTATATGGTGGCATGATATATCAATTTGACCGGTTAGATCTTCCGCAAGTTCATTGACAGAACCAATTACCTTTTGATGGAGGTGATTAAGACCGGGATGTTCTCGGAAGCAGTTGCTTCCTGTGGCGAAATGGATGCGTGAAAGGATATCCACACCATGATTGATCTGGCTATTTTCTTTATTAGCTCTGGCTAAAATCTTTCCACTTAAAAGATCCACCAGGCTGGCTTCAAGATGGGTCGTGCCCAAGTCCAAGGCCATGGCAGGAAATATGCGCGGAGCGTCTGGCAGAAAATCAACAATTTCATTTCTTTCCGGAAGGATATTAACCACTGCTGTCCCTTTAAAGCCGGATTGCCGAAAATTATGAGCCACTTCAGCCAATCTATAAAAGGGCGTTGTGATTTGCCGAGCATGAAAGGTTGCGGCCAGACACTTTGTTAGACGATCGAGGTCGCCGGTGTTATCATTCAGGCTTGGTTCTGAGGCCTGTACCGGAAAGAGCTGCACTAGAGGCTGTTTGGAGTTCATATATTAAATTAAGATAAAATGTTAGGCGAGTTTCATGCTCTATGAAAATTTAAAGGAGATTCGTAATGTTTAAAATCCTTGCCGTTATGATAGGTGGAGGTATAGGCGCTTTTTTGAGATATGGGTTGTTTGTCCTGGTACAAAGGGCAGCAGGTCCTGGCTTTCCTGCTGGCACACTAGCTGCAAATCTCATTGGTTCTCTGTTTATCGGTTTTCTCTGGAATCTGTTTGATGATATTTCTTTTACCCATGAATTACGGCTTTTTGTCTTTACCGGCCTGCTTGGAGGTTTTACAACTTTTTCCACATTCACCCGGGAAACGGCGCAATTGTTTGAAGCAGGAGCATGGAAAACGGCTCTGGTGTATCTTGGGGCAAGTAATTTTCTAGGAATACTTTTCGTATTTTTCGGATATAGTTTATATAAAATTCTACCACTAATGACCAGATGATATTCGATGCTTATCTCTAAAAATATTAATTTTCAAACAACAATTAGCCCATGGTCAATACAGCCGCACCTTGAATTTCTCCTTTTTTAAACCGGGCTATGGCTTCGTTTGCTTCTGCCAATGGAAAAGTATTGACCTTAGTTTGAATTGGGATCTTATTCGCAATCTCAAGAAACTCCTCAGCATCTTTCCGGGTAAGATTGGCAACTGATCTGATGGTCCGTTCTCCCCATAGAAGGTTGTATGGAAATGCTGGTATATCACTCATATGAATACCAGCACAGACTACAATGCCACCTTTGGCAAGAGCCTTTAAAGCCTGAGGAACAAGGGCTCCAACTGGGGCAAACAGAAGAGCTCCATCAAGAGGTACCGGAGGGAGAGTATCTGATCCACCAGTCCATAAGGCTCCCATTCTACTGGCAAAATTTTGACTTTTTTCGTTACCAGGGCGGGTGAAGACAAATATTTCTTTTCCCTGATGACGGGCAACCTGGATGATGATATGGGCTGCAGCCCCAAAGCCATAGAGTCCAAGTCGTTTCCCGTCGCCGGCCATACGCAATGCCCTATATCCGATAAGGCCGGCGCAGAAAAGTGGAGCCGCATTTGCATCGGAATATGTTTCCGGGACAGGAAAACAAAAGCGGCTGTCCGCTATTGAATATTCGGCGTATCCTCCATGGTGCTGATACCCTGTAAATCTCGCGTTATCACAGAGGTTTTCTCTGCTGGTTTTGCAAAAGGAACAGATACCGCATGTTGCGCCCAACCACGGTACACCAACACGCTGCCCTATACTCAGATTCTGCACATTGCTTCCCAGTTTCGACACAGTACCGATAATTTCATGTCCAAGAACCAGGGGAAGATCAGGACGGTCGAGTTCGCCATCTATAATGTGCAGATCAGTTCTGCATATTCCGCAGGCCTTCACCTTGATAAGAACCTGATGGCCGGTTGGCGTCGGATCTTCAAGTTCACAAAGGACAAGAGGGTTGCCCGGTTGTTCAAGTACCATTGCCTTCATAATGGCTCCGCAGATTTTTAGTGTTGCAGATTACATTCATTTCAACTTAGGTGCTTTTGAAGGTCATCGTTTTTCAGTTTCTGTCAATTTTGATGAAAAAAGCCGGCAATCAATTCCAGAATTATTGAACACGGTAATTGCAGGCATCTGGGCGGATTTGAAACCAATTGCTCGGCAGCCATAGGGTCTATTAGATTCATGGGTAATAAAATAGTGACTGCATTCAAAACAGTTTATTTTATTATTTCTTACATTTTTTCTCATACTTGTTAAAGCAAAACAGAAAGTTATGAACTCAGGCCAGGTTTCTTTACTGCAACAGCTGACTCCATCTTATACCGTATCTATTAATATCTGTCGTATATTTCTTTCCTTTAGTTTTGACGAAAACCATCACCTCTGGTGGTGGACCAGGATAGGTTCTACCGGTCCGGCGAAAAGTTTTATGTTCATTTTCGTTGTCGGCATAAGAATCTGCCGACGATTGACAGCTTGCCTTTATGCCCTCGTGTCACTTGGTCCTTCGGACTTCCCGGAGTTTATACCCCTTGCGGGGTGCTCCTCGAATCTGCCGGGAGTTTGAAAACTCGCGGAGTTTATGCTCCGAAGGGGTGCTCAGACAGTCGGAGTCTACGTCACTTCGTGACTCCGCTTACCTCAAACTCCTTTTTTGGCAGCTTCTGTGGTGCTCGGCTGCGTGCCAATGGGAAAAACCGAAAAATTTTAAATATTCTAGCGCCCCCCATTTAGGGGGCTCGAAGTCGGAGTTTATGCCCTTCAGGGTGCTTATCTCCTGGGGCCACCCGCACTGCGGGTGGAGTCTCACTTGAAAGCAAGTGTGTTTTTTGAAAGGGATATAAGGGCAAATTATGGTTTCCATGTCGTTCGTGACAGCAACTTAAAGGTAATGTATAATTATTCTGCGGTTACGATCGGGGTTGCATTATAATTTCAGATGGTTAACCGATGGGGATAGCTTTAAATTAGAGACAGTGATTCGTTATTATTGAGCGGGCTGAACCTTTATTTGGCTGCTGCGGATTTGATTGAAACCTGGAACCGCCGTGCGTGAATTGATGAAAAGCTTTTCCAAATATATATCCCTCATTATCTTGTTGTGCGCATTGATTCTGCCTGCAAATTGTCATGCGGCAGACTCCATTCTTGATTTTTCAACCTGGTCTAAAGAAAAAAAAGTGATCGGAGCTAATTTGGCAGGTGTTTTATTCATTACTACGTGGGGAGTCATTAATTGGGATTATGGGCAGACAAGCCCGCATGCAGAATCTGAAGGATGGTTTGAGAAAGACACCAAAGAGGGAGGGGCAGACAAGCTGGGGCATTTTTATGATGCGTATGTAGTGCAAAGGGGTTTGTCGTTACTATATGAATCTTGGGGATATAAAAAAAAAGCTGCAGCCTACTATGGTTTTCTTTCTTCCTTTGGAATATTCAGCTATATGGAATTTGGTGACTCCTTCAGTGATTTTGGATTCTCATATGAGGATTTTATAATGAATTTTTTAGGAAGCGGGATAGGATATCTCATAGATTTGAATCCGGATATTGCTTCAAAAATAGATTTTCGGATAGAAATTGAACCAGATCTCAGTAAAGGTGACTTTTTCACAGATTATGAAAACCATAAGTATTTGATGGCAATCAAATTAGATGGATTTGATTTTATCGACGGGCCGCTTGAATATTTGGAATTACACACCGGATATTATGGCAGGGGATATTCTGACAGCAATATAAAGGATGAAAGAAATGTATATGTTGGTTTAGGTATAAATCTTTCCAAAATTTTTGCGGACTATAAATATTACAAAACATCGACAGTATTAAATTATCTCCAAATTCCATTCACTTCCCTTCAATTTAGAAAAGATCTCAACTAATCCTTTCAGTTATTAATCTGACGGTGAATTTTTTCCTTAATAGACATGGGACCGGTTTATATATTTTAGTAGTTTAATTCGAGAGAAATAACTTTGACAACAATGTTTAAAATAGAATCAGCGTTTCAGCCAAAGGGAGACCAGCCTTCTGCCATAAAAGAATTGGTGCGTGGGGTTCAAGCTGGAGAGAGTGATCAGGTGCTCTTGGGAGTAACTGGTTCCGGAAAAACATTTACCATGGCCAAAGTAGTTGAAGAGGTTCAGCGACCGACTTTAGTAATAGCACCAAATAAGACACTTGCAGCGCAACTCTTTGTTGAATTTAAAGAGCTTTTTCCTGAAAACGCAGTGGAGTATTTTGTCAGTTATTATGATTATTATCAACCTGAGGCGTATATCCCCCAGTCAGACATTTATATTGAGAAAGACTCGTCAATCAACGATGCTATCGATAAAATGCGTCATTCTGCCACGCGTTCTCTGTTAACCCGTCGGGATGTTTTGATTGTAGCCAGTGTTTCCTGTATTTATGGATTGGGGGCGCCTGAAGAATACAGAGATATGACGCTTTTTCTTAAAGAAGGCGAAGAATTTCCACGGGACGAAATGCAGCGTCGTTTGGTCTACATGCTCTATGAAAGAAATGATATATCTTTCCATCGCGGCACGTTCCGAGTTCGAGGCGATGTACTTGAAATTTTTCCTGCCTATGAGGAGGATCGTGCAGTAAGGGTGGAGCTGTTTGGAGACAGGATAGAAGCAATCAAGATTGTAGATCCATTGCGGGGAATTGTACTTGGTCAAGCAAAGGAATTAACGGTATTTGCCGGCAGCCATTTTGTCACTTCTGCAGAAAGATTAAAGATCGCTCTAAAAACAATTAAGGAAGAATTAAAGGAACGACTGACTTTTTTAGAGCAACAGAACAGACTGCTTGAAGGGCAGCGACTAGAACAGCGAACCATGTTCGATCTGGAAATGATCAGTGAACTTGGATATTGCAGTGGTATTGAGAACTATAGCCGTCACCTTACCGGGAAATTGCCAGGAGAACCACCGCCGACTTTATTGGACTATTTCCCGCCCGATTTTATTTTGTTTGCGGATGAAAGCCATATTACAGTTCCACAACTTCATGGAATGTACCGAGGAGACAGATCCCGGAAAAAAACGTTGGTTGAATTTGGTTTCAGACTCCCGTCAGCTTTAGATAATCGTCCTTTACGTTTCGATGAATTTGATGCACGGATCAACCAGATAATTTTTGTATCCGCCACACCAGGTGAACTTGAATTTGAAAGGGCAAAAGGCAGGGTGGTAGAACAGTTAATTAGGCCTACAGGTTTGATGGATCCTGCAATAGAAATACGACAAGCTGACAATCAGGTGGATGATCTGCTGGCGGAAATCAGAGTAAGAACCGAAAGAAACGAAGCGGTTTTGGTAACCACACTCACTAAACGAATGGCAGAAGATTTAACAGATTATTATGAGAAAGTCGGTGTACTCGTCCGGTATCTTCATTCTGACATCAAAACTCTGGAGCGCATGGAACTTATTCGAGACCTGCGACAGGGTGAGTTTAATGTGTTGGTAGGCATTAATCTGCTGCGAGAGGGCCTTGATATTCCTGAAGTATCCCTGGTGGCAATTCTTGATGCTGATAAGGAAGGATTTTTGCGAAGTGAACGTTCCTTAATTCAAACCTGTGGCCGGGCTGCCCGCAATGTGGATGGGCTGGTAATTCTTTATGCTAATAAAATAACCGGTTCTATCCAAAGAACGGTTGATGTAACATCTAGGCGAAGAACTATCCAGGCTGCGTTTAACCAGGAACACAACATTACTCCGGAAAGTGTCCGCAGTAGTATCAAGGATCTCGTACAGACCATTTATGAGAAAGATTATGTTACTGTGCCAATGGAAACAAGTGAGGATGTGATTGAATATAATAGCGTGCAGGATATACGCAGGGAGATTAAAAAACTTGAGAAAGAAATGAATGCTGCCGCAAAAGAATTGGCTTTTGAGGAGGCGGCTACCATTCGAGATCGGATAAGGCTATTAAGGGATTTGGAACTTGAGCTGCTCTGAAAATATTGATGCTGTATTTATTTACTCCAACGATTTAAAACGGATGAAGCTTGATGATTCCTTAACCTCTATTGTGTATGAAGAATAAAATTTTGTATAAAATATCAATTTTTTTGGTCCCAAGGCTATACTTATTCTTGACCCGGATTCTCTTCTGGACTTGCCATATTGTTGAAATAGATCACAAATATTGGCAACAATGTCGGACAAAAGAACCATTTATCGCCGCCTTCTGGCATTACAGCGTGTATTATACAATTCATCGATCACGGGGAACTGACTGGGTTGCCATGGTCAGCGCAAGTTCTGATGGCGAATATATTTCCCAGGTCTTAACAAAGATGGGATATGAAACAGTCAGAGGGTCAAAGGGTAAAGGAAAAAAAGGACTTGCCGCCCTCAAGAGTATGATAAAATGGGTAAAAAATGGTAAAAACGCCGCCATTGTGGCGGATGGATCTCAGGGACCGGCACGTATAGCCCAACCCGGAGCAATTCTTATAGCCAGCCACACCGGATCACCAATTCTGCCTATGGCTTGGGCAGCAGATCGTTTTTGGGTCATTAACAGCTGGGATAAAAGTGTTGTTCCGAAACCTTTTGCAAAAATAATTATTACATTTGGTGAACCTTTTACTGTGCCTGCCAGAATCAGTACTGAAGAAGTGGAGAATTTCAGAGTGAGTTTGGAAGTATGTTTGAATGAGCAGTATAAAAAGGTCTGGTCACTTTTTGGCCGGACAGAACATGCTTAATAATGGATAATGAAGAATATAGGTTAGCCGAATATTTTCATTTTCGATCTCAAAAGGACTTTTTTCAGGAAAGTTACAATATCAAAACTTAAAAAAAACGTACAGGAATTTTTCATTTGAATGCCGGAAAAGCAGATAATTTTTATACAAAAGGCCTGGTAGTTGCCGGAATGGGAGGCGGAGCAGGGAAAAGTATTGTAGCTGTAAGCCTTGCCGCGGCCTTTAGAAGACGAGGTAAATGTGTAGTTCCCTATAAAAAGGGGCCTGATTACATAGATGCTGGCTGGCTGCAATTAGCATCGAAAAATAACTGCTATAACCTTGATCCATATCTGATGAGTAACGAGGCAATATTAGACTCATTTCGAAAACATTTGTGGAGTTCCGATATAGTAGTTATTGAAGGAAATCGCGGCCTGTATGATGGGGTTGATGCTGAAGGTTCTTACAGTACAGCAGAATTGTCAATTTTTTTGAACCTGCCGGTTCTGCTGGTGATAGATTGTACAAAAACTACCAGAACAGTGGCGGCAATGGTTCTCGGCTGCCAAAAACTTGATCCTCGAGTGAATATAAGAGGTGTTGTGCTAAATCGAATCGGCAGCGCACGACACGAAAAAATTATCCGACAGGCAGTTACAGAATATACCGGTCTACCTGTATTAGGCGCACTGCAAAGAATGTCAAATGATGTTTTTCCTCAACGGCATCTGGGGGTGACACCGCATCAGGAACATGAGAACGCAGATGAAATCGCCACCATGCTTGCTGATCTGGCAGAGAAAAAACTCGAGCTGGACGGGATAGAACATATAATGGCTGACATCAAGAAACAGAGAATTAGTTCGTATACTTCAAACGAGATTACTTCTTTGAAAAAAGTGCAGATTGGTGTCTTAAAAGATTCAGTGTTTCAGTTCTATTATCCAGATAATCTGGAAGCTCTACAAAAACAGGGGGCTGAAATTGTGGAGATTAATGCGCTTACGGCTAAAGAACTGCCTGAATTGGACGGCTTATATATAGGTGGTGGGTTCCCGGAAACAAGTGCGCATCAGCTTTCTGCAAATCAGCAGTTTCGAGATTCAGTGAAAATGCAGATTAAAGCAGGGTTACCAGTCTATGCTGAGTGTGGTGGGCTCATTTATCTGGGGCAATCTATTGTTTTAGGAAAAAAAGAATACCCGTTGGCAGGCATATTTCCTGTACGATTCGGTCTGCAGAAGAAACCTCAGGCCCATGGATATACTGTTCTTCAAGTAAGTAAGGAAAATCCGTTTTATCTGCCTGGTATGGAGATAAAAGGTCATGAATTCCGTTATAGTTCCGTGCAAGACTGGCAGGGAAATCCGGCGGATCTGGTATTGACAATGGAGCGTGGGGTCGGTTTCAAGGGCGGTCGGGATGGATTAGTCTATAAAAATGTATTAGCCCTTTATACACATATTCATGCTGCAGGTACACCGCAATGGGCCTCATGCTTTGTTGGCAAGGTCAGGGAATATCAAGGGCAGAGAAAAATTTAAGTAATAAGAGACCGCTGGATTAAAGAAGGAATTCAATTTATTTAAGGTAAGAATAAACTAGTGTCCATCCGGAATTGCTCTTTTTAGCAAATTCTGCGTCAATCTTCGTAATTGTTTGTGTGACGTACGCTGGTTTATTTTCTATTGGGGTTCTGATCCTAACGCCTTGATTTCGATCATTTTCTTTGTTTCATCCGGGGGGCCTGGCTCCACCCAATGAATAAATGATTCTTTTACACGCATAAAGGCACCATCATCTTTCTTACATTTATCACAAATACTTTCAGCCTGATGCCTGAACATTATAACCTTGCTGGCCGGTTCACCATCTTTGTCAACAGCAGCCATTTTTCGGCAACCGCAATCAAGTCTGACAACAACGACTCCAATACCATCAGGACTTCCTTCTAGAATACCTTGAATTAGGGCTTCTTCAGATTTGCGGGGAGTTAATTTATTCTTTTTTGCCATAATATTTCCTTTTTGGGTTATGATGTTAAAGAAAAAAGTATACTTACATCAACCTCTTTTGTTTGGGGCGAACGTAAATGATTGACAATAATTGTATTGAGTAATCCGGCCTGTTATATCTGGTATTTTATCAAAAAAAAAGGTTTTTTAAATGGCCTTAAACAATTGCATCTTTTTTAAAAAAGTATGATTGGAAGGGGTTTCCATTTTTAATATAACTATTTGATATTAAATGTTTTCTTTATTTTTTTCTTTAAAGATTGAGGGAATACACTTATTATGTCGGAGCCAGAGTGGCTAGGAATTGTAGATTTTTATTGACAAAAAAAAAGGTCTGAATTAGAGGGAAGAATCTTCTATCATTGAAGAGGAAGAAATAATCATCGCTTGATTACTTTATAGAAACAAGTGTTTTGATTGGTTTTGAAAAATTAATTTAATGGAGGTTTGATCATGTGGGAAGTAGTTGTTGATAAAGACAAATGTACTGGCGACGAAGAATGTGTAGATGCATGTCCATCATCTGTATTTGAAATGGTTGACGAGAAATCAGACCCTGTAAACATGGACGAATGTCTTGGTTGTGAAACCTGTATTGAGGTTTGTCCTGAGGGTGCCATTACCGTTACAGAAGTCTGATTCTTGATTTTCAGTAACAATATTAGGCCTGTCCTGTTTCGCGGACAGGCCTATTTTTTTGTGCGTTAGCTGCTAAATTCATAAGTCATTACTATAACAAATAAGAGATGATACGGATCTGTGTTCAAAATAACACAAATTAATTTTCTAATACCTTTTGGGTAGTTATTCTGTAAATAGTGTATTCTATTTGGACTTTGTTCCGGATTGTTTGGATGGAATTTAGAAGAGTTCTTATATAAATCTATGATTTGCCAATTGAGAACATATCATTATAGTTAATAAATTTGAGAAAAACAGAGTCGACTGTGAGAACTTTGGCCTGAGGCCGGATAATGTCTGTTAAACCAGCGAATAGCAGATTTTTAAATCGATTTAAGCCCGGTGCACCAGTTCATATTCATCTTTTTATTGCTGCCCTGATCTGGAGCATAGTAGGAATATTTTTACTGGGCAATGGCTTATTATTTACAAGCATGGGGGATAAAACCTGGTTTTCTTTGCTGGGAGTTGGAATTGGAACTTGTAAATCTATCTGGGTCTTGGATAAAGTTGCCCAAAAGAACATAAATCGGATTCAGAAATTCGAAAATCGAACCTGTATTGGGTCGGTTTATTCGTATAAATCATGGGTACTTATTATCGTTATGATCCTCATGGGGCGTTATCTCCGATCCTCTGGACTGCCTGCTGAATATGTTGGAATTCTCTATGCAGCAGTGGGTTGGGGTTTATTGCTGTCAAGCAGACTCATTTGGATGGCAAGAATACGTATGAGAGCATAAGCATTTGGTGATCTCATTCCCGCCGGTATGACTTTATTTTGGAAAAAATAAATAAGCTAAAAAAGTAATTAACTAGATTTACTAAAAAAATATATTTTTACAAAAAGACTCTAGCGCATCATCAATTAAAGAATATGCTGTCAACTTTATTAAACAGGCTTGAAATAAATTTATCGGCACTACAAAGCAACTATCAAAGTATACAGTCGGTTGTCGGGCCAAATGTTGGAATTATGTGTGTAGTGAAATCAGATGCATATGGTCATGGTCTGACAAGGGCGGCTTTAGCCCTGTCTGAGGTGGGAGCCCGAACTTTCGGGGTTGCCGAAGTAGAGGAGGACTCCGGTTCTTTATGATATGGATTCCCTGGCAATGCTTTCTGACAAAAGTTGTAGGGCAGATAAGCCAGTAAATATTCATGTTAAGGTGGATGTCGGCATGGGACGCCTTGGAATAATGCCGGACGAATTAATTCCATTCTGCAAGAAGGTGGAAGAGTTACCTGGTGTTGTTCTGTCGGGATTGCTGAGTCATTTTCCCATGGCTGAAGATGCTGCATCAGGCATGACTATTAGTCAATTGGAAAGATTCGAGGCGATTGCCGATCAGCTGGCTAAAGAAATATCAACGAGGCCCATTAAACATATCGCAAATTCAGCTGCTTTAGCAAATTTTAACCGAACTCATCTTGACATGGTACGGCCTGGGATTACTCTTTACGGATGTTATCCAGATACAACTATGCAAAAAACTGCAACGTTTGATCTGAAGCCGGTAATGACATTTAAATCGCGAGTCATCCAGGTAAAAGACGTTCCAGCAGGATACGGATTATCCTACGGTCACATTTTTGTAACCAAAAGGCCGACAAAACTTGCTGTATTGCCAGTAGGATATGATGATGGATATCTACGCCGATTATCAAATCGGGCTGAAGTATTAATCCACGGAGAACGAGCTCCGATCCGCGGTCGGATTTGCATGAACGCCTGTGTGGCGGATATAACAGATTTTCCAGCTACTATAAATGTTAAGGCGGGGGATGAAGTCGTAATAATGGGGAAACAGTACAATGCTGAAATTACTGCAGATGAAATTGCCGGTTGGCTTGATACCATCAGCTATGAAGTGTTATGTCAGTTCGGGAGCAGCAATCATCGGGTATATATATGATTCGTTATACAATGCCGGACTAGGAACTGAGAATAATGATTAAAGCTCGAATTAAAGAATTAGTTGATTCATGTTTTAGCCAGGGGGTAGAACAGAATCTTTGGACAGATGCTGCGTATGGTGTTTACACCGTTGAGGTGCCCAAGCATGAAGGACAGGGGGATTTTTCTACTAACCTCGCGTTGATAATTGCTGGCCAGGAAAAGAAAAAACCGCGTGAAATTGCTGAAATATTGGTGAAAATGCTTGGCGCTCATGCTGATATATTTAAGAGTGTTCAGATGGCCGGGCCAGGTTTTATAAATTTTTTCGTTAATGAAACCATTTGGCAGTCGATTATTCACCCGGTATGCCGAACTGCAAATGAATATGGCCGGTCGGAAGTTGGGCAGAACCGGAGGGTGCTTGTTGAGTTCGTAAGCGCAAATCCCACCGGGCCGCTCAGCGTAGGCCATGGACGCCAGGCGATACTGGGAGATGCAATAGCTCGGCTTCTTACCGCGACCGGTCATGAAGTAGTTCGAGAATATTATTATAACGATGCCGGTCGGCAGATGCGGGTTCTGGGTGAATCTACCAGGGCTCGTTATCTTGAACATCTTGGAATCCCGGTCTTATTCCCTGAAGATGGATATCAGGGAGAGTATTTGCGGGATATTGCGGTTCAGCTGGTTGAAAAAGAAGGTGAGAGACTTAAGGATTGTACAGAGGTCACACCGTTTAAAGAGCAGGCCGAAAAGGCTATTTTTGCAGATATCAGGAATACCTTGCATCGCTTGGATGTCAGGTTTGACAGTTATTGCAATGAGCATTCACTCTATGAGGAAGGATATGTCGATGATGTAGTCAATGAGTTGCGCAACAAAAAATTAGTATATGAGAAGGACGATGCGGTCTGGTTTAAAACCACTAAGTTTGGGCAGGAAAAAGACAGAGTGATTATTAAAAGCAGTGGCGAACCGACCTACCGACTGCCTGATATCGCATATCATCGCGAGAAATTTAAACGAGGTTTTGACTGGTTGATTAACATCTTCGGGTCGGATCATATCGCCACCGTTCCGGATGTGTTAGCCGGAGTTCGCGCTTTAGGATATGATGATTCCAAAGTTACGGTTGTGCTGCATCAATTTGTTACTTTGACTCGGGATGGCAAACAAGTAAAAATGTCGACCCGTAAAGCAACGTTTGTTACGGTGGATGAACTCCTGGATGAAGTGGGGCCTGATGTCCTGCGTTTCTTTTTTCTCATGCGCAAAGCAGACAGTCAGTTGGAGTTTGATCTTAATTTGGCTACCAAACAAAGTCAGGAAAATCCAGTATATTACGTGCAGTATGCTAAGGCAAGACTCGCCAGTATTGAGAAAAAAGCGAGTGAAAGAGGGGTGAAGAGGGTTGATATCTCTGGTGCTCCCCTGGCTAAACTGATGTTGCCCGAAGAGCTTAATATGCTTAAAAGTATCGCTTCATATCCTGCTTTGCTTGAAGATGCTGCCCTTGGTTTAGCCCCACATCGGATTATTTTTTTCTTAATGGAGTTGGCCGGGCAATTTCATAGCTACTATAATAAGCACATGGTTCTTTCTGATGATGAAGAATTAACCCAAGCAAGGTTATGGCTGGCTGAAGGCTTGCGAATTGTTTTTAATAATGGTCTGCAGGTGGTAGGGCTCAGCGCTCCAGAGGAGATGTAGGAGAAATGGCTGCCAGCAAACGGAAAAAACAAAAGAGAAT
>CAMYJP010000135.1 GCA_947258675.1 uncultured Desulfobulbaceae bacterium
TCCATCTGGAAAATCGCAGAATTTACGGATGTTGGATCAAGTTGTTACTATTCCAGAAACAATCGTTTTTCAAAAAGATCAAGAAGTACATTACATAACCAGATTTGCAGGAAGACCTTAATTTCCCTAAGATGTTTATGAGTAAATAATTCTGATAGAAATACTTATAAGTTGTTCAGATTAAGCAACTTTTGCCAATTTTTGCACTCTGGCTTTTGGTTGTGTACCATTCTCAAAGGAATCGCTAATTTCGCGGGACTGGCGATAATTTTCTTTAATTTCCCGAAAAGAATTCTGATTATCCGGCCTGCAGGCAGGCATCAGGAAAGATTCCAGCTTTTTCTGAAGTTTATGAGAATTGTGCTCCCGTGAGATGGCAGACACACCGTCCAGGACCAGCTTTTGAATTAAAAGCTCCCTCTGGGTTTTTGAAAATATGCTTTCCGCAATTGGAGTCAGAATTAAATTACTAAGTACAACACCATACAGTGTTGACGTCAGGGCAATTGGTATTGTCTTAATTATCGTATCTAAAGCACCATTACCGGCAAGCATTCCAATCAGGCCAATGACACTGCCGGCAATTCCGAATGCCGGTGCCAATCCGGCCATATGGCGGAAAATTCGCTCAAGGTTTTGACGGCGTTGTCTGAAAAAATACATTTCTGTAGTAAGTACATCCCGCAATTCATCTTCACCAAAGCCATCAACCATCATAGAAAGAGCATCCTTCAAAAAGGAGACACTCGTCTCATCTTCCATTTTTTCCACAGATAGTATACCATCATGACGGGATTTAACTGATACATCCAGTAATACGTTCACAATGCAGTCAGGGGTGGGCGGGCTTTCCACATACGTGTTTTTTGCAACTTGAAACGCCGCTTTGATATCGTCAAAGGGATAACTTAAAAACGTTGCTCCGAACGTGCCCGAAGTAACCACAAGAATGCCTATCAAATTCAGCATTAACGCAGCCCCATCGCTGATTACCAGGCTGATCATGAAAATAAAGAGGCAGATTCCTACGCCCAAAAGATTTCTTCTATTCATTTCGTGCTCCAATGAAGTTATCCCGAATATTCCTTTCGGGTAATTATTATTTCAACTCTTCTATTCAATGCCTTGTTATCGTTTGATATGTTTGGCAGTTTTGGTCTGTATTTAGAATGTCCGATTACGCTGAACCTTCCAGGTTCAATCCCTCCCTGCTCTATCAGATAGCGGGCGACCTTGGTTGCTCGCATAGCGGACAATTCCCAATTACTGGGAAAATCCATTGTGCTGACTGGATAATCATCAGTATGACCGACAATCTGTATCTCATAGTTATTCTGTTTGATTACACCGGCGATGGAATCCAGAAAACTGGCGGTTTCGACCTTCAACTCCGCCTTCCCTAAATCGAACAGCATCGGACCTTGAACACTCACTTTTACGGACTGATCATCCTGCAGAATTACTTCAACATTGTCAAGATTAGCTTCTTTTATCACCTGCTGACTACTTTGGTATATAGTCTGCGGAGAAACAAACCCGAAAGCCGGCTCGGTAACAAACGGCGTATCATAAACCTCTGTAGTGACAACAGATTGTTCAGGCACCTTTTTTTCTTCAATCTCACTTTCAGCTGTTTTGCAATAAAATAATATCGCAAAAAACACGAACATGACCATCATGAGATCCGACCACGGCACCGACCAATGGACATTGGCATGCCCGCGCAGCCTCTGCCCGTTAAGATCTTTGAGTGGGTCTAAATCTGATAAAAGGTCCTGATAAAGAGAAGGGGCGGACTTGTTACATTGCCGAGATTTTAGCGAAGATTCTTTCGTCCCTGATTCATTTTCGGGAGTAGATTGATTTTGCATTTTTCTATTTTTGTAGGTATCAAAATTAATACGTACTATGTTTTTCGAAGTTGTTAATTTAACGATAGCCCGATACTATCCTTCTCGGTCATTTTAGCTGCTGACTTTATAGGCTGAATCTCTTTCTAGAAAAGAAAACCCCGCGCAAGGAAACTAAACGCGGGGTTAATTTATTCGGTTAATCTGAGATTAGAAATTATGCAATAAAATAGTCAGTTAAAAATTTGTTTGAGAAATTCGGTGAAACGATTCCATGACTTTTTATCAGCATCTTCGCGATATCGATCTGATCCGAATACAGTAAAGGCATGTGGGGCTCCTCCATAACTGATCATTTCATGGGCAACACCATGTTCCTCCAGTTCATTGGCCAATTTGGCAAAAAGCTCCATTGTAATGTTTGTATCTGCCGTACCATGCAGAATAAGCAACTTTCCCATAGTCTTTGAATAATTTTGCCCTGAAGGAGTTCTCAGGCCACCATGAAAGGTTACAAAGCCCTTCATATCAACCCCTGATCGTGCAAACTCCAGCACAGCTGCCCCACCAAAGCAGTATCCCATTGCCACAGCATTATGAACATTACCCCCTTTAGCTTTTGCTGTTTCCATGGCACCTCGCAGTAAAGATAGCATTTTCTCACGATCTTTAAACAATTCACCGGTGTGCTGTCGTTTATCCTTAACCTCTGTTGGTCTTACACCTGCACCAAATAAATCTGCAGCAAAGACCGCATAACCCAGACTGGCTAACATTTCAGAACGTTTTATTTCATATTCAGTCAGGCCATCCCAGTCATGTATGAGTAATATTAAGGGCGCATCGGATGAAGGTGTTACAAAATATCCTTCATATGATTCACCATTAATTTGATAGGAAATTGGTTCTCCAGCAATGGAGACAGAGGATGAAAAGATAATAATAACAAAGATTGCAAGTAAATATTTCATGCCAGCCTCCCTTTTACTTATTGGAATTATTGCTTAAAGCTGTTGGAATCATACTTTATTAACGTAGATTCTTCTCAGGCAGCTTCCAGACTCTTGTCCAATGACACTTCCATGGCTCTAACCGGACATACCGTTACGCATAAACCACAACCGCTACATATTTCAGGGTCAAAAAGTACTGCCATTTCCGGCCGCTGAATATACAAGGCCCCGGTTGGGCAAATCCCTGTACAGGCCCCACATTGGAAACATTTATCATAGTCCCGGCTGATGCTGGTAGCCAATCTTTCAGCCTTGACCCCAAGATCTTTCAAATAGGCCAACCCTTTCTTGATATTGATCTTATGCCCTCGAAGCTCAAGGATCATGACTCCTTCATGCTGAGGGAGAACTGTGGCCTTCAAAATATTGAATTCCACGTCAAACTGTTTAACAAGCCCGCAGATAATCGGTTGGTCGGTAATCTCTTTTGGAAAGCCTAAAACATAAATTCTCGTATACACTGCACAACCTCAAATAGCTATTTTATCGTAAATTTCCAGATCGTTCGAAGAGATAGTGTTAAGTTTTAATCTCAAATACTATAGCCAAAATTCTCTTTGAACAGATCTTTTATCTCTTCTAAATCATGATTGTGATTCTGGGTACCATGGGCTTCAATTTTAATTGCCCCCATCAATGAAGCGAGTCTACCGGTTGTTTCCCAATCAAAATCATTCATTAGCCCATAGAGTAGCCCTGACCGATAGGCATCCCCACAGCCGGTTGGATCATTAATCTCTCTAGCCTTGGCCACTGGAATCTCAAAACGTTCCTTACCGTTAAAAATCAAAGAACCTTCTGCGCCACGTGTAACGATAAGTGCTTTAACTCTTTCTGTAACTTGACCTTCAGTGAGCCCTGTTCGTTTATGGATAAGTTCCCACTCGTAATCGTTAACCGTCAGCCAATTGGCCCGTTCTATAAAGTATAGCAGTTCTTCACCATTAAACATGGGCAGCCCCTGTCCCGGATCAAATATAAATGGAATCTGTGCCTTTGAAAATTCTTCGGCATGCTTTATCATGCCATCCCTACCATCTGGTGACACCATACCGATTGCCACGTCATTAGCATCGCTCGCCGAGTTTTCATGGGAGAAATTCATGGCTCCGGGATGAAATGCCGTAATTTGATTATCATCCATGTCAGTGGTAACAAAGGCTTGGGCAGTGAATGTGCCTGGAATCACCTTTACATATTCCTGGCTGATATTGCATTTTTCCATCCAATGGCCGTAAGGTTCAAAATCCTCTCCAACAGTACCCATTGGCAATGCATTTCCGCCCAACAGATTAAGGTTGTAGGCAATATTTCCAGCACAGCCCCCGAATTCCTTGCGCATTTCTGGAACCAGGAAACTCACATTAAGGATATGAACCTTGTCCGGTAAAATATGCTTCTTAAACTGATCATGAAAAACCATTATGTTATCGTAAGCAAACGATCCACAAATCAGGGCCTGCATTATTTCCTCCTTTAAATATCTCCTAAAGCCTTTTCCAGCCTGGTAACCAGGTCTTCAACCCGCGCTGTTGTTACCATGGTAATCAATTCGTCCTGTTTCATTTCAACGGGTGCTTCAAATAGCTCTTTCTGTTTCAAATAAATTTCCCAACGGCCATCAGACACCGCATGAGGATCATGCAATCTTTTCTCTAAACGAATTTGCAATTCGTTTTCTGGACAGGAGCATAAAATAAATCGTACAAGAGCTCCATGCTTTTTTCCCAGATTGCGGACAAGCTCCCGGTCATCCTGACTGCGATAAGATGCGTCCAGTACCACCGACTTTCCTTTGCACAACTGTGCGCCAGCTTTATCAATGAGGGTTTGATACGTCTTTCTCGTGTAATCTTCTGTATAAATAGACTGATTAAATGCAAAGCCACCATTATTTGTCAAAGTCAGTCCAGCCAATTCCTTGCGGACAATGTCTGAATTATAATAAACGATATTGTACTGTTCTGCCCAGGCTTGAGCAAGTGTGCTCTTGCCGCTTGCAATCAGGCCGAAAAACACATATATGACAGGCCTGCTATTCTTTTTCCGCATATCTCTGGGCTAAAGCAAAATATCTTGTTGCCTGAGACAGGGCAGAGACTCTTGTTTCAACGTCAACCTCATTCTCATGACCAGTTAATAGCCCTATCTTGCCGCGCACTGCAGCCCGGTAACATTTATAAAAACTCAGAACCCTGGGCAGTTCATCATCTCCTGAAGCCTGTTGAAAGGTGTGAATAAAATAATCAGACAGGTCATCAAGCCCATAATAATCCAGATCCATGGCTAGAAAGGCGACATCATTTGCAACATCAATGTACCTGAACCTGTGATTGAATTCTATACAGTCATAAATATAAACCTTATCGGCCAAACAGATATTGGCAGAGTGCAGATCCCCATGGCAGTCGCATATTCTTCCTGTTTCAATCCTCCTGGAAAAGAGTGCTTCGTTTCTCAAAAAGTTACTGACATAAATATTAATCCTGTCAAATTCTTCCTGACTTAACGGCTCGCTCCCGATAAACGGCCTGCTCTGTTCAAGATTTTCAAATACATTAATTCCAACAGCCTCAGCTGTCGCATATTTTCCTATTTCTGCACCTGTTGCAGCGCTTTCATAAAAAGGTTCCAAAATTGCTACAATGTCATCAATCATTTTCCTGGTGAGCTTTCCGGCTCTGATAATATTACCCATCATTCGCTCCTGCGGCATACGAACCATTTTAATTCCATACTCAACAGGTTCACCAATACCATCGAGCATAAAATTTCCGTTTTGCTGCGAGGTGATACGAACAAGTCCCAGATAAATAGTTGGACATAGTCTTCGATTCAGCAGCACCTCCTGTTCGCAAAAATATTTTCGTTTTTCCAAACTGGTAAAATCCAAGAAACCAAAATCCAAAGGTTTTTTAAACTTATAAACAAAATCACCAGCTAGCAGTACAAAGGATATATGAGTCTGAACTAGCGTTACATCTTCCACTGTATGAGGATATGACGTCGGCTTAAGCAGAAACTCAATAAAATCTGGCAGATGGTCCATAGACAGTCACGTTCTGGTATGTAACAGGATTTCGTTTAAAACCTATT
>CAMYJP010000136.1 GCA_947258675.1 uncultured Desulfobulbaceae bacterium
ATGATAACACGGAATCCATGCTATTACAATGCAAATAATTATTTCTGATTTCAATACCAGGATAAAACCCATGAAGGATTTTTACAGGAAATTGAGAAATGGCTTGATCAGCAGGAAAAGAAAGAAACCGAAGTTCAAATTGAATAAAATTTGATATATATAAGTCACTCTGCTGTGGATCACCAGGGTGACTATTCAGTTTGAAAGTAAGAATAAAATAACAGTGGATGTTTTATTAATGATGGTTATGTTGGACAGGTGGTCTGGAGAGCCTATCCCTCATTGATAGTAGTTCTCAATGACCAGAATCCTGGGCCGCACATTCTGAATAGCAACTTATATCACTTGCCGGGAATAAATTTAAGCAATTTCTTGTCTTCATTTAATATGTGCTCGCTGAGCCAGTTTGTAAGGGTGTTCATGATCTCTGTATTCAAGACAGTCTTCCCTTCATTAATGTCATAATATAATTCTTTGACTTGCATATAGAACTTGTTATGAATGTCTTTATGCGAAGGCAGATCCGGAAAATTAATTTCTTTCATTAATTTTTCCTCGGTAGTGAAGTGATACAGAGTGTAATCTCTAATTTCAGCAACAACCTTGCTGGAAATCTCCATATTTTCCTTTAAGTCTCCCCTTAGCAAAATGGCATGCAATTCATTAATCATCCCAATCCATTTTTTGTGCTGTTCATCAATTTCTGGAACATTGACGCTAAATGAATTATTCCATTCAATTTTACTCATAATCGTCCCCCCATCGGGTTCCTTGCACCACAGATTACGAAACCAATAAAGCTTTTGACCGCTATTGCCAAATGCAAGGAGAAAGAGCATACCAGATGTCTTTAGTAGTCAAAAAACGACATAAAGCTATTGTTGATAGCGAGCCTAATTATACTTCCGCAGAAATTTTACCCATAAAAAGACAGAAAAAAACTGAATTATAAAATGGCATTTCAAGGTGTAAGAAAATATATTCCTAATTAATGGATTGCCATTATAAACCTTGCACATATAGTTAATGTAACGAAGGCAACTTAATTAATTAAGCATGTCGTGGCAAGGAATCAATATTTCGCAAGGCATTAAGTCAGAGTAGTTTTAGTAGAAAAGTATAAGAGTGCATCTGTCTTTTCTGAAGGATGACTTTGCAACATATCAAGAATTGCTTTCTACTTCTCTATCTACCCTCCCAAAAAAAGTCTAACGATTGCACATATTCTTTCCGAAAAGAATATATAATATTGGTGTGTTACCAATATCTTCCAGTCGGACCTGACTAAATTTCAATATTTTTAGAAACTTTTTCTGATACCAATCAGATTTGTTTTTTAAGGGCGAAAGTCACTTAACCACAACGTACCCTCATAGGAATAAAAACAAATATTATTAACACATAAACATGTATTTTAGAAAAGGAACTAAAGCATTTCGAGATAACATAAATAATGGCCTACTTTTACTGTTCAATAGAAAGTTGCCACAGAATAATTTTTGCATCTCCTTCGACCAATCAGTCCTATTAGTGTTTTTCTATATGGTCGTTACTTTTTTGGGCAGTTTGTATCTGAGTTTGCCAAAACCAGAATTTAATGCATATGGTCTGGTTAGTGTTGCGACGCATATATTTTTTATTCTGCTTGGAATTTACTTAATTTCAAAGCTAACGAAAAAAGCTGATATTAAGCTTTCCTTGTTTGTTGTTCTCCTAAGCGTTTGGCCATGGCTTTTTTTAGCCTGGCTAATTATTGGGCAAAATACAAACTTTGATTATTGGAACTTTTATGGAAAGAAAAAATATCTTTATATTCTTTATAACTTGTGGCTGTTGTGGGTTTTTATCAGGGCTATTTCTTGTGTCATTAAAATAAAAAGAAAAGAATTAGTATTAATTCTATCAATCTTTTTGGTTTTTATTTCTATACCGTTACATTATCTGAATGGGGGCGATTTTTGGTATAAAGCTTATGAAGAAAGTGATGAATATGAGAAGTATCGACAGATAAATCTTGAAAACACCTATTACAAACAATTTAGCTTTATTGAAGACTTCAAGCTAAGTATCCTTCCGGAAAGGAAAAATATTTCAGATTTATATTTTGTTGGGTTTGGGGGGGACGCAACCCAGGATGTATTCATGAAAGAAGTTCAATATGCAAGAGAACTTTTTGATGAGAAATTTAGCACTAAAGGCAGATCGGTTGCGCTTATAAACAATACAAAGACTCTTGACAACCTACCAATTGCATCCAAAAGTAATTTAGATTTAGTTATCCAGCATATAGGCAATTTGATAAATCCTGAGGAAGATATTTTGTTTTTGT
This sequence comes from uncultured Desulfobulbaceae bacterium, assembly GCA_947258675.1. The sequence goes on from CAMYJP010000136.1 coordinate 2,330, forward strand.
ACTTAACTAGCCACGGATCAAAGCAGGAAAAAATGTCAGTAAAATTTACTCCTCTGGGGTTAAATTCCATAATACCAAAAGACTTAGTTGAGAGTTTAGATCTCTCTGGAATTAAATACAAAATTCTTATTGTCTCAGCTTGCTACTCTGGGGTGTTTATTGAACCGCTGAAAGACGACTATACAATTATCATGACTGCAGCAGCTTCGCAGAATGAATCCTTTGGTTGTAGTAATGAAAGTAATTTTACTTATTTAGGTAGAGCAATATTTGAAGAACAATTATCACATAATTTTATTTTCATAGACTCATTTTATAATGCTATTGAATCCATAGATAAAAGAGAAAAAATGGAGAACCTGGATCCTTCTGAACCACAATTATTCGTTGGGGATAAAATAAGAGCTAAGCTTGAAATTGTCACAAAACAATTAGAAAATTCTAATAAGTTAGGAAGCAATGTTGATTATGCTAAATCCTCAAACAATAACCTCTATTAGATGATTGAATGACTACTATAAAGTGAGAAAATAATTGTCGTTGATCAGTTGAGATTAAAAATTTCTTCCTGGCTTTTTATTTCTGGATTAAAAAGCTTTTTCAGTGCGTCATAGATAGGCAAGTTGACATAACCACATTAGACCTTATAGAAAATTAGCCAGGATCAAAATTTAGGGTTTTGGTAACACATTCTCTTTTCCGTCCATCAAAATAACATCTAAATATTCCCCCCCAATCAATCGATATATTACAAACTATTTCAGGGTATTTGATTGTCAGGAATTTGATGTCCTAAAACTTTTTCGCATCTAATAATTTCAATAGGTTACGAAAAGTGAATAATTATTTTGAAAATTAACGTGAATTCTCATTAATAACTAAGTTAGCGTAGCGTAATTGAACTATGACGGAGGCAACAATGAACAACATCGATAGAATTTTCAAAATAACTTTTCTGTTCACTTTCGCTTTTTCATTACTGATTGCTAACAGCGATTGTCTGGCAAAAACGGCCCAAATACATTGGAATGATAAAACCATTAAATGGCACGATTATAATAACGGTCTAGCTAAAGCGAAAAGAAACAGAAAACCTGCAATTATTATATTTTATGCTGACTGGTGTCCCACATGTAAAAAGTATGGAAAAATATTTAAAAACAAAAATGTAATTAAGGCAGCTTCCGACTTCATCATGATTCGCGTCAATATTGATAATCATTCAAAGTTAAGCACGGCCTATGGATTTGATGGCGAATATGTGCCAAGGACATTCGCAGTTTACCCTAACGGCAAAGTGATGCATCAAATTTATTCTCCTAAGAAAAATAAGTATTATATTGGGACAAACCCCCAAAGCCTACTCTCATTAATGCAGAAGGCACGTTCAAAACGCTAACCAGGCGCTGAAGCACGATGGGAAAAACCTGGCAGTTTTCCCGATTCTTAGCTTTAGCGGTGTGTAATCCAATGAAACAAACTAAAGATACACTTATGAAAAGTACCATATAGAAAGTTACCAGAATGGAGAATAATATGAGCAAAGATAATCAGGGGGGACTTTTTTTTCTTGGAGTATTTGTAGCGTTTGGCCTGGCATTAGCTGGTTATTTTGTCGGTCAAACTTTGTATAACGCCAAGGTCGCTCTTAATACAGCAGAAGTAAAGGGGTTGGCCGAAAGGCGAGTCTCAGCGGATCGTGCCAATTGGGCAATTGTCTATAAAGTGGCGGGGGCAAGTCGTGAAGAAATTCCAAATCTTTACAAGCAAGCAGAGAAACATCAACAAGCAATAAACGATCTACTGAAAAATAATGGATTTAATGAAAATGAAATAGAGTTGGGAGTGCTGAACTATGAATATCGAGAGTTTCGTGATGATAACCAAAAACTAGTTGATCAGGTCCACACGCTAGTCGGTACTATCAGCGTCGAGACTGAAAAAGTTGAACAGGTGAGCAAGGTACGTACCAATGTTAACAAGCTAATCGCACAGGGGATTGATATAGAGAACAAAGCCCCTGCCTATCGCTTCACCAAACTTAATAAGATCAAACCGGATATGCTACGCGAGGCCACAAAAAACGCACGTATTGCTGCAAAAGAATTTGCCGAAAATGCCGGGGTAGATGTCGGCGGAATTCGTAGTGCGCGGCAAGGTAGTTTCTTTGTTCGTGACGCTGGAGAGGAGTATGGAGACACCGCAAAGATAGAAAAAGATGTTCGTGTAGTGACTACTATCACCTTCTATCTAACAGAATAACAATAATCAAGAAATCGACGGATAATTTATCCACAGGGTGGGGTTCAGATAACAATCACATTAAGAGCGACGGGAAGAACAGTGGCGTTACGCGGGCAAGGCTTTTGCGCGCCCCTCACAACAAACGTCATAATTTATGAAGCGAACTTTATGTATATATTCTGTAATTTTTCTTCTGTCTCTTTATGGGTTTTATGGAGTGTGGTCATGTTATGAAATATGGCACTCCTACAAAACAGGGGATCCTCTTTATTTCGGCATATACCTTATTTAAATCGTCGGAGACATTTCGTTGTTTCATAATAAGGTGTGGTCCAAATTTTTGGTATATCTAGTTGCATTATTTCTGTCAGGCACATGGGCGTACATTATAGTGGCCGTTATTAATGACGGGTGGCCACATTCAAGTTTTTCGAGGTCAATAATTTCTCTTGTTCCGGGCCTCCTCTTATTAGCCGTCTGTATAGCTAGTTGCACAATCGTTCATAAATATTTTTCTACCCAGAAAAACATAAAAAACATATAGCAACTGGGTCGAGTTCGAAGCCAAAATCTGGCGGTATTGCGCGTGTCACCCAAAACGTTCATCTCATAGTGGTTACTTTAGGCTGAAAAATATAACTTTTGCGAAAAGCTAAGATAACCAAGATCAACCTGGTAGAAAATCCGTTGGTAGTTAAATTATCCATATTGGCAACGAAGTGATAATCTACGACCTCTGTTATTTTCAAAAAAAACTATTCAAAAGCCTAGTACTTCCTGACATAAAATAGAGTTATCATTAAATATTACTTTTTTCAGTAAATTCATCATAATAATATCACACCCAGCCACTTTCATTGCATTTCAGACCTGGTATTTCTACTAGTATTTTCAATAATAATGCTAGGTTGACAGCAATTTATAGATCCGTTATTGATTCATCCTTCATTCTTGTGCCCTTATTAGGGCCATACTTTATCGAAAGAGCTGCGGTGTGGTAATTGAAAGTAACCAGACCAATAAATATTTAGGAAGTGGTGTCTTAAATAACAATAAACAAATAAGGGGGTGAATAAACAGCCTTTTTATCATCTATATGACATAAAACTGCATTAACGAAGTCTAATAAGTAGTTATCGCATAACAAGTAGGGAATAATAGGGGTGAGCACGTTTTTATTATATTAAAACCTGATTCATAACAATTAAGAATGGAGGGGTAGATGAAGAAAAAAATTTTAAATGTTCTCGCTGTTGGATTGTTTTTGATTGGTACAGTTGGATATGCTAATGCAGATTTAGTTGAAGAAGATTTATTCACACTAGGTGATGGACTCATTACTTACG
>CAMYJP010000137.1 GCA_947258675.1 uncultured Desulfobulbaceae bacterium
TCCCTTTATACTGGATACATGAAACGCCCACTGTTTATTGCGGTTCAACCTTCATAGGCATAGTAGTTTTCTACTATTCGTTAACCGAACTCTCAAGAGTATCCATTATCTCCGATTGAAATTTTTCATCTTCGGTCAATTTCTGAGCAATTATCTGACGTATCTCTGCTGCTAAACTTTCAGAATCATGAGCAGCTAGTTTGACAAAAATTTCACCTTCATCATTGGCTTCGAGAATGAGCGCGGCTTGATTAGATTCTAGTTCCATAAGAGTAATTATTTTGATGGGTTGAGGTTAAGGTAAATAATATTAATAGAAGCCTTCTTAACGTTTGAAGTGAGGAACTGACAGCGCGTCACTACTGGCAGTCCCTCTTAACAAGAGTCACCTGGTTCAATGGTACATATTCTCGGTTACAAAAAAGCGGCTGTTCTTTTTGACCACCCCTACGATGATGACCACATCATTTTTTTCACAAATTCCCTTCCATACAAACCTGTAGGAGTCAGGAAACCTGCCTTTCACACACCCTAAATATTCTCTACTACAATAATTTCCTAGATCACTTTCATGTTCATCAATATCTTTCAAATAATTTCCCTTAGTATATTCTTTGCAGGTTTTATATTCCTCTGAGTCGAAATTTTTCATAAATAGAGCAAAATCTCGATTTCTGTCTGCTTCAATCATTTGGTCTAGAAATTGCTCGGCTGCAGCCTTAAATTCGTTTAACATTTTATGTCCTTCATTTCAGCTAACAACAAAGTAACCTGCAGAGCCCCAAACTTTCCCGATAAGTCAACTGCGCTGCTCGCTTTCGGGTTGAGCCGATGGCTAACCCATAATTTTTATTTTGTTTTCTTTGCACCAATCTTTCAAAGATTCGTTTTGTCGCTTTTCTTCAAAAGAGTACCATTCATCAAGTAACCCGCGTCTTTCCAATAAATTTTTAAATTTTGAGTACGCACCTTTCTTTCTGAAGATTGAATAAACGTCCTCAAGATCTTTTGGCATGTAAGCGGACGTAAAATCTAACACCAAATTTTTACCGAGGTCTAATTCGTTCTTGTGGGGAATTTCGATATATTGTTCATTTTCATAAATATCTTCCGGGAGTTCGTCGGAATCTCCCATATCAGAAACATAGTAAATTTGCCCAGTTTCCAAATGGAAGTAAGCATTATTTGAATACATTGGGGCACTGCTCACAAACATGAAAGCATATTCTATGTCTTCAAGTTTTACCGGCATATTCGTTTATTTTTTTGAGGGTTAACGCAAAAAAAATGTAGGAACGAAAAGTAAGATTAATTATGAAAAATATAATTAAGAATATAGGAGCCATTTCTTATTATTCCAATGCAGATCGTATCAGTTCGTCAGGGACAAAGGCGGTTAAGAATCTTCTGACCAGTACACGACCTCGATATTTTCAAGATACTGAGCAAGTTCAAGTACAGACCGTTTCACTTCATGTATGTTTTTTTCCTTGGCTGCCTGTTCAATCATTCTGCCGATATCGGTAATGGCATCAAAACCGTAGCCGCCGCCCATACCTTTCATCTTATGGCCCAATATCTTTATAGTGTCATAGTCATTTTGATCCAAGGCCGCCTGAATTTCTTTTATATCTCCCTGCCTATTCTGGAGAAATCCCGGAATTATATCTTCCAAATCCGGATCTACCTTCACAACGATTCTTTCATTTTGCACCATTATTTTACCTCCAATTTCCAGAATGTAACATCATCCATCAGCATATTGAGAAAGAAATTCCAACAACTTTGCCTTTTTTATCGGTTTTGTAAGGTGCGCTGTACAGCCTGCATCAAGGCTTTTCTTTTCATCCCCTTTCAATGCATATGCTGTCAATGCGATGATAGGTATTTCTTTTAAACCCTGGTCACGTTCATATAACCTAATCTCCCTAGTAGCGGAATAGCCGTCCATGACCGGCATTTGCATGTCCATCAGTACCAGGTCATACTTGCCATGTTTAAACTTTTCCACGGCTATCGCACCATTCTCAGCCGTATCAAGTGAATGGACAGTTTTCTTCAGGTAAGTCTGAATCAATAACCTGTTATCCTCCGAGTCCTCCACAAGTAGGATATGTAATGGGCGAATATCTGTCTTAACAGCCTCTTTTTCCGTTATAATCTCTTCTGGGATATTCCTGGATGTATGTAAGGCATGCAATATGGCATTCTTTAACTCCTCCTGTTTTACAGGTTTTACAAGATAACTTGATATACCCATATCCTTTGCCTTGGAAATATCTCCGGCCCGATTGTCGGAGGTCAACATCAAAACTGTCATCTTGGGAAGTATGGAGTTGCTTTTTATGTGTCTTGCTACTTCAAATCCATCCATTTCCGGCATTCGACAATCAAGCAGTATTAAATCGTATGGAGCGGCTTCCTCGACTGCCCGGTTAATTTCAACAAGTCCGCTTTCACCATCCTGCCTCTCTGTAATCTGTATACCCCATTTTGATAGAATTTCCTTTAACACCAGCCGATTTGTCGCATTATCATCAACAACAAGAGCCCTCAGTCCAACCAATTCAACCGGAATGACACTTGCCCTTTCAATAGGTTTTTCCGCAATATTGAATTGAGCGGTAAAGTAGAATGTGCTGCCTATTCCCAACTCACTTTCAACCCATATTTTTCCTCCCATCAATGCAACAATCTGCTGAGAAATATTCAAACCCAAACCTGTCCCGCCGTATTGCCGGGTTGTGGAAGAGTCAACCTGGGTGAACTGCTCAAAAACCCCACCTATTTTATCCCGGGGAATCCCGATTCCGGTATCTGCCACTGAACATAAAATTTCCAGTGATTTATCTTTCTCGGGTTTTCGAGCCTCTTTAACCTCGATATTGATTTCACCCTGCTCAGTGAACTTGATTGCATTACCCACCAGATTAATGAAAACCTGCTGCAACCGCAAGGGATCGCCGATCAAGTTTACCGACAAATCCGGCATTATGTGGAAGGTCAGTTCAATCCCTTTTTTATGGGCTCGCAAGGCCATTATCTCACATGTCTTTTCAATAACATCCCTGAGATTAAAATCAATCCTCTCCAACTCAAGGTGTCCGGCCTCGATCTTGCTGATATCAAGGATGTCATTAATCAGGGTAAGGAGGTTTTCTCCAGCTGATTTAAAAATTTGAACATACTCTTTCTGCTCCATATCCATTTCAGTTTCAGCCAGCAGATCAGCCATGCCGATAATTGCATTCATCGGGGTTCTGATTTCATGGCTCATACTGGCAAGAAAATCGCTTTTGGCCTTACTGGCGGCACCGGCTGCAACCATGGCTTCCTTTAGCTCAAGTTCTACCTGCTTACGATCGGTAATATCGCGAATGATACCAGTAAATAAGCGCTTGTTGTCAAGTCGTACTTCACTCACTGCCAGGTCAAGTGGAAAGGTGGTGCCATCCTTGCGTAATCCGACAACCTCCCGCCCGATTCCGATAATCTTCTTTTTACCGGAACGAAGATAATTTTTTACATACTGATCGTGCTCGCTATGGTACGGCTCAGGCTGCAACATATTGACGTTTTTGCCAACAACCTCTTTAGCCCGGTAGCCAAAAATCCGTTCCGCCGCCGGATTGAAGGATTGGACTACAACATGTTCATTAATGGTAATAATGCCGTCCACCGCGTTATTGACAATAGCCTTGTGCTTTTCTTCACTGAATTTCAATGCCTCGGTCCGCTCGCTAACAAGTCTTTCAGTCATGGCAGTACGGCCTGTAACCATCAATAAGAAGGCACCCAGAAGACTTGAAAATAAAAAGCCGCTAAATAAAACTGTCATAGCTCCCCAGTATTTGTGCTCTTCAAAAAAATCAGGTGTCGGGAAGAAGCTCAGTTTCCATTGCCGGCCTGCCATCTCGAAAACTTCATCACGTCCTATATCGTATACATTTACATCCTCTTCTCCTTCATTCTGTAAATCTGATGCAAGACGAGCAAATCGATTAAAAGTATACAGGAGTTGTGGGCCTTCTTTGGCAGATAGATCAAAAAACTGGAAGGATATATTATTGAGGTCATAAGGCAGCAACGCTTGATTAATCGTGTCTCCCACTCTGAACACGCCTATGACAAATCCAGTAAGCGATTGACGCCGCTCCTCCACAGTTTCAAGTTTCAGCCCTTTCTTATAGACCGGCAAAAAAAGCAGTACACCATTTTGCTGGCTGCTTTCCTGGACCAGGACGATCCGTGAGGAGGCTATAGGTTTGCCACTATCCCGGGCGCGATAAAGCGCTTCCAGACGGGCAGGATTGGAAGCGAGATCAAACCCGAAAGCTTTCTCGTTTCCAGAAAATGGTTCCACGAAATAGACCGGAAAATACTCGTCTCGTTTTGAGGCTGGCACCATCTGGCCTTGGGCATCTTTTTCCCTGATCTGAAAGTCCGGATACCCGTCTTTCCTGGCCTGTTCTTCGTAAATATGTTGTTGATCGGCTGAAACGCGCGGAATCCATTCAAGGGCCTGGATACCAGGGTGCCGCGCGAGTAAATGGGGCACAAACTGATGAAACTCCTCTCGCTCAACCTCCTGGCTGGCGCTAAAAAGCCCTTCAATGGAATATAATACTTCAATATAAGCATTGAAATCGGAATTCAAGGCCTGGATCAATGGGTCTGTATGCCTGCCAAAGAGTAATTCGATCCGCCCCTTTTCCCCATCACGCACTTCGAAAAACAAAAAGATCGTCAGGAAAATAGCAAGACAAACCGGTATAGCAACCGCCAGCTTGGCCCGCATCTGCACGTAACGCAACTCTAGACTCGAAACAACAACCAATGGGATTATAATAATGACCCCGATAAAATCTCCCAGATACCATGTCCACCAACTCTGAATAAAATTATCCAGGGAAAGGATATCCGACAGTAACAGAATGGTAACACCCACAGAGGCATTAATCAGACACCCGACAGGCCCACCAAGGGCCATAATCCTGAACACATTCGAGAGATTATCTAGGGTGGTTGGAAATCCGGCAAAACGGTGAATTAAAAAAGCGCTAAAAAGTGCTTGAATTACAGCGCCGGCGGCAATACTTACCGGAACGAAAAGAGAACTAAAAATCGTATTTACAGTGGCAGGGTCAAAAGAAGTGAAAATGTTGACGAAAAAGGAACCAAGAAAAATTCCCGGCCAGACCCGGTTACCATACAATAAAATTACGGCAAGGGCCACGCCGGCAGCAGGCCAGACTGGAGCAGCGTACCCGGGTGGAATCGCAAGTTGCAGAGAAAACAGCCCTATGACGAAATAAGCGAAAGCAATGCCAATTATTTTTACCATCTCAACCCGCCCACTCAGGAAAGATTGTTTCCATTACCAACGGACCTCTTCTGCCAGGTTAGCAGATTGAAAATATTCTTGCTTTTAATTATTCAAGGGAAAAGTACCAAAGGCTCTATTTTCTGCCAGTCGGCGACACATCAATTAGCACACTCTAGAAAAAAAACCAATTTTTCCTTGCTCCTGATTCCTGCTCAACTTGAATTATTCAAAGAGAAAATAATTTTTCTCAAATCTTCAAAGCCTAGGACTTTCCGGAGGGGAAATCGTTAAATATGAGCCATCACGTTTGGATAGATTTAGAATATAATGCCCAGTTGTGCGACAAACATTTCCGCGGCCAAGCAAAAGCCAGACATTTCCCCAGCGTTTTTTATTCGATGAATTACAACTATTGACATATAATCTTAACCAGTTATAAATTAATTATTAAGGAATAATTAATTTACTGGAGCTTTATGCAATAGCACTAGTATGCAACACCCTTTAAGTAAAACATAATAACGTTTTTT
>CAMYJP010000138.1 GCA_947258675.1 uncultured Desulfobulbaceae bacterium
TCTTTTCTTTAATGCTCTTTTTATCCACGGATTTGATTTGGGTAACATTAATTACACACTTTTTAGGGAGATTAGCTTCCCCTTTTCTTAGGACAACGTTGCCGGGTAATTCTCCGAATTTGAGAGTGGTAGTAATAGCCAACGTGATCACCGTGTTCAATCGACTTTCATTTAAAATATTGCTCTGAATCACTAAACCGGGGCGTGTGTCTTTGGTTGACTTTGGGGACGTTGTTGTTGACTATTGTGACTTATTTGGCTGGCTAACAGGCTGGCAGACTTGATGACTGTCTAGTTGGAAAATTTTGTTGGCAATTCTAATTGCCTGGCAACTTTCTTCATTTTTTGATCTGCAGTAATAAGGATTGATCCATATTGATCTGCTATAGCTAGAAACAACGCATCATACACTGTCGTTTTGTAAATTCTAGCCAATTCAGTAGCGCGAACAATATAAGGTCGGTGACTTAAAATTTCCATCGGCATAGACAGAATGATTTCTAACAATCCGTCAAATTCCTGAGTAGAAAGTAACTTGTCAGTCCATTTTTTATTTAAAACTTGAGCTGACTCAGCCAGAATAAGCTCAGGAACCAAAATAGAGGCATTGCCGGTTTCAGCAGCCCGAAAAGCTTTTTCTGCGTTCTTAGGAATCGGCCCATCCGGAATAAATATTCGGAGCAGAGCAGATGTATCAACAACAACCGATATCATCGATTTCGTTCACTTCTAATATCTGCAACAATATCACCCCAACCCCTGTCTGCAAGGCGTTGTCGCCATTCTCTGGCCTTGCTGTAGCGGCTACCAGTAACTAACCTCACTTCCCGATCCAATATAGCTTTTATCTGTTCTTGCATGCTTCGGTGATTTATCGATGCTAATTTTTTTAACGTTTCATATGTATCATCAGAGACATCGCGAACGGTTAATGTTTTCATAGTAACACCATACTTTAGATTGCAATATGCTTTCAGAAAGAAGATAGCATATTGTTTTCAACCGTGCAACTTTTCAAGCAATTCTGACAAAAAGCAGCATATTTAGGGTCAGGTCTTGCATTGCAACATTTTCAGATAGGCAACACACTGAGTTACTACATTAATTTGTTATGGTTTAAAAGATACTGCAACCGCAGATTTCGCAGAGTATCGCAGATGGTACTGATTTAGGGGACAATGGGGGCGTTGTTGACTATTGTGACGTAATAATAGTTTAAGGTGTTAGGTTTTTGGTTTTAGGCAAGATTAACTTTTCAATTGTTTTGAAAAGTTATTTTTCTTCCGGTATAAGCTTGGCAAGTACCTCGTAAATATTCTTTCTGTGCCACACCAGGTGAACAGTTATTATTTTTGCTTCTTCATGCACGGTATAGACAATTCGATATCGTTTGAAGCGATAAGAAAGATAGCCATCCAACTCTTCTTGTAACTCTTTTCCAAGATAAGGATTTTTTGCGATTTCCTTTAAAGAATTTTTAGTGAGCTTTTTTAACTCTGGGTGAAAATTACGTATTAATCCTGCAGCAGTACTGGTGAGTTTGATTTGATAGGGCATTAAAAAACGTCCTTCATATCCACCAGACGATCATGCTTCACATCTTCCCTGGATTGCTTGAGCAGGGTTCTAGCCTCATCATCAGCTAAAATTTCTATGGTTTCCAGTAAACCTTCGAATTTTTCAATGCTGATTAAAACAGCTTCCGGAACGCCATTTTTTGTTATGGCAATCACATTGTCGGAGTCATGTATGGACCGAACCATATCGAGTAGTTTGTTTTTGGCAGTAGTAATTGGCACATAATCCTGAATTGTTTGCATAACTATACCTTCATTGAATTAAAACGACTATTATAGTGGCCATACCGAGATGAGTCAATGAAAAAATCTGTGGGCGAGTAGGGACAACGTTGTAGACTACTGGAGTAATAAAAGGGGTCTTCCTTTGACCTTTTTCATGTTCTTTACCATTATTTATTTCTGATTCAATCCAAAAGTTTGATAGGGTCGCAGGCTGGCAAGCAATATTAACCGCAGATTTCACAGATTATCGCAGATGATAATGATTTACCACCGCTCGACTTGAGCGGCGATAAGGTCATGCTTCCGGCGGAAAGCCAAATTACGGTTTAAGGTTCAAGGTGTACGGTTTGAGGTGAAAGGCTTTTTAATCGCAGATGGAGTTTATACCCGTCACGCGAGTACTAAAAAGAGTGCCCTGTTGTTTAGGGTGCAGATGCCCTAAAGGATTTCCGCTGGTCATTTTTGATTATTCCCTGTTCGCCTTAAGCAGCAAAAAGACGATTCTATTCTTCATTAAGTATCGGGACTTGACAATTCCGTGCAGCATTAAGAAGCCTTGTATTTTGGGTTGCCATAGGAAGGCCTGTGCGCATTGCAAGATCGAGACAGGAAGCATCGTAACTTGATAATTGCTGTTGTCTGGCTAAGAAAAAGATTTCGCTCAATATCCTTGCCGGTTTTTCCTGTTCAACTGTTATAGGAAGCTCTTTGAGAAGATCAATAATTCTGCTGCAATCTGCTTCACTGAGTCGTTGACGTCGTTCGGCAACCAACAGTACATTTGTCACCTCAAGAGGCCAAATGGATGGCACGACCGCATTGGAATCCACCAAAAGGTCAAGAACACTCTCAGCATAACTATTTGTTTCATCTTCAATACTGCTTTGATCTGAACAGCCCCACTTCCGATAGTTTTCCAAAAATCTTTTTTGTTCCTGAATAATGGAAAATTTTTTCTGGGTATGATTTGTCATGTCAATATTGGAAATCCCTTAACCCGAATAATTCACAAGTTGAGAAGGCCCAAGAGACAGATAGCGAAGACTTCGAGGAGACGGGTGATTCTCTATACTTTAGTATGTGGAACGCCCGTCGACACGGTAGATTGGGCCGTATCGACTCGCTTGAGTGAACATATATGAAAATAATATTCAAGCCATTAATAATACAGTATGTGTTTTAAAACAAACTGGGAATTAGCACAAATAAACACGGTAATTCAGTCACATATTAAAATTTATCAAAAATGCTCATGAATAATTCGGGCTAATAAGGCCCTGAATAGGCCCTAAAATTGGGGCTAGCGAAAGGAAAAAAATTATATCAGTAACGCCGGTATTCTTCTGGTGACGATTTAATACTGTTGATTCCCGGTTTCGCTCTTCTATTTTTTCCTGGAAAGGATAGAAAGGAGCCTTTTATCTGTTTTTTCGGTTTTACTCTTATTGTTCTGGTCCAGATTAGATTTTTCTTTTTCAATTATAAGTTGTTTTTGCAGCCGAAGAATATCTTGTTTCTGCTGATTCACCTGTTTTTTCAGATTGGTATTTTCTTCAATCACCCTTGTTGCCTTACCGTCTAACAAACATGAGTCCAACATTTTGGAAATGGACATGTACGCCGTTTCCAGCAAAGCAAGCCTTTTATCCAAATTTTGCAATGTTTCGTTTTTCAAATTAACTTCACTGGGATTTGATGCAACATTGAGAGATATATCTTTATCAGTCTTTGATTCCTTATTTTTTTTATTTTTCTCACGATCGGCAATCACATGGCGGATAAAGGTCTCATCAACATGTCTAAAACCTTTACTGTATGCATAAACCATGGCCTGATCGCAAATAAGATTTATTACTCTCGGTGTTCCTTTGCTATGTTGATAGATTAAAGCAAGTCCATTCTCTGTAAATATGGGTTTGCCTCCTGAATAGCCTGCTTTTTGTAATCGATGCTCCACATACTGATTGGTTTCCAGCTGCGAAATCGGTCCCAAATGATACTGCACCGAAATACGCTGCGCATACTGGGCCAAACGCGGATGATTCAATTTTTTCTTCAATTCCGGTTGACCGACCAGAATAGTCTGCAGGAGAAATTCCTTATCTGTCTGCAGGTTGGAAAGCAGCCGCAATTCTTCAAGCACTTCCAAAGAAAGATTCTGAGCTTCATCAACAATCAACAACACCCGATTTCCACGAGCATACTGGTCAATGAAAAATGTATTCAAACTGTTTAATTTTTCTGCTTTCGCAATTCCGATGTGAGGTATGGAGAATTCAATCAAGATCAGGTCCAAAAACTCTTCTGCATCTACCGTTGTTGTAAAAATTGAGGCGTATTTTGTTTCTGGTGGGAGGTCTTTTAATATCTTTTTCAAGATCGTGGTCTTGCCGGTTCCTATTTCACCGGTAATCACCGTATGACTTGCTCTGTGCAATAACCCGTATTCAAGATGAACCAGAGCTTCGTTATGGACTGAGCTCAAATAAATGTAAGAAGGGTCGGTATTAATCGTAAATGGGCGTTCTATCAGTCCAAAAAACTTTTCATACATATGTTTTACCCAATAAGTTTTAATATGCCGGTAAAAGAACAGCTCAAAATTCTGACACGCTACCGCCATTAGGGTGAAATAGCCTTTTCGGCTAAGAAACCCAGCGGTCAGCAGACCTATCAGCAAGAATAAAGATCAACAGGTATGCTGGTTCACAATTTTCTAAGCCATCTGCATCCTGTCCAGCGGAACTTCCACCCGTGACTGACGCTGCAGCAGATTAAGCAGCAGGACCACCCTGTCCTCCCCTTTAAACTGTAAAAAGATGGCTTCAGTATCCCGACTGCCAATTGATACCGTAATACGATCACCCTTTTTAACGGCTGCATTACCAAGAGCACACATTGGAATATATTTATTACTATTTTCCCTGTGTTGAAGATTTTCAATAACCCATTCAGGAACGCGCGGGTAATAATCACCAAACCGGATCGGACCAATTGACCCGATAGTACTGCTGATTGTTGTCCAATTTCTTTCTGACTGTGCAAGATGAAGAAACAAGTATCCCGGGAAAAAAGGACGCAAACATATATCTGTTCGCCGTGCATGGCGCCGGGTAGCCTGAACCAAAGGCAGATACACCTTATACCCCTGACGAGTATAATGGATTTTGGTGATCTGTTCCTGCCGCGGCTTTACTCTCACGGCATACCATTGTCGATCCGCTTGTTTAATCATTTCAAAAAATTTATGTTTTGCTCAATTCATTTTATTCAAGACAACTCCCAGCACATTTGTTCCATTCAGCATATCAACCGCCTTTGTAAGATCTTCTGATGTTGTGAGTCCAGACTGCACTACCAGCAGCACACCTTCAACATACCCGGCAATAATATGCGCTTCCGGGAAAAAAAGAAGCGGTGGCGTATCAAAGACGATATAGCGATCTGCGTAACGCTCCTTAATCTCATGGGCTAGCTGTTCCATACGTGGAGAAGCAATGTGTTCAGAAGATCTTGCCATCTGCTTACCAGCAGGCAAAATACTAAGGTTGGGGATGCCTGGATTTATCAACAATTCAGATAATTCCTTATCACCGTTTAAATAGTCAGAGAGACCGTGCTCGATATCAAGTCCAAGATATTTGCATATAGATGGATTACGAAGATCTGCCTCCACTATCAAAACTGACTTTCCATGCTGTCTTGCCTTGCTGATTGCAAGATTAAGCGTAATTGTCGTTTTACCTTCATTAACCCCGGGGCTTACAATAGCCACAGAATTATGACTGTGCACATCAAGTTTTTTGATCACATTAGTGCGCAGCATGTTGTATTCTTCCACCATGCCAAGCGGAGCGCGTTCACACAAAACAAAATTTTTACTGATGTGCTGCTCATCTACTTCACAGACACGAGTCTGGCTGGCACCTCTATACGCGCTAACACTATCCTCTGGTGTCTTTACCGGAGCAGACTCAGTGACGCGGTTTTTCTGCTCTGCTTTGGCC
>CAMYJP010000139.1 GCA_947258675.1 uncultured Desulfobulbaceae bacterium
GAATCTGGGCATAATTAATAACACCGTTGATCGGATTATTTATTTCGTGTGCCACACCCGCGGCAAGTTCACCAAGAGCGGATAACTGTTCCGCTCGCATCATTGCTTTCATCGCTTCCTTTTTCTCAGTAACATCCCTGAGCAATGCGACTACTTTCTGTTCATTGTCAATATCAATGAACGGCGCATAGATATTATCAAAATTATTCCCAGAAGCTGAGTCAAAAGCGCTCTGCTGTATTTGACCTGTTTCAAGAGCTTCCAGCATCAGGCAAGGCTCACATGGGCGCTGCCGCTGGTGGAATGCGTCGTAACAGGATTTTCCTTCACAATCTCCAATATATTCCTTGGAATATTTGCTTTGGTACTGAACGAGATAATCGCGACTGATGATACTGACTCCTTCTTCTATGGAAGAAAGAATTCCCTGCAGCTTGTCATGTTCTCGTTGAATAGCATTTTGGGCCTTTTTCAAGTCAGTGATATCTTGAAATGATTCTACAATACCGATAAGCTTTCCATCTGGCTCGGTAAAAGGAGTTGCTTTTAAAATACACGGGATAATTTGTCCGTCTATACGTTTCTTATCCACAGAGTATTCAACAGTTTGTTTGCCGGACAAGATGAGAGTAAGTGGGCAATCCTCTGTGAAACACATTGGACCGGCAAAAATTTCATGGCATTTTTTGCCAGTTGCGTCTTTGCCGTTTACTCCGGTAATATGTTCAAGGGTTTTATTCATTTTTAATACATTGAATTCACTGTCAATCACACGCATGCCAACAGCTGCTGTCTGGAAAATACGATCCATTTCCGCATATGCCAAAACCAGCTCTCTTTCCATTTTCTTCTGTTCAGAAATATCAAAAAATGTTTCAAGGAGATGATCTTCACCATAATAGTTTACCCGTGTGACACTTTTTAAAATAGGAAGTCCATCTCCTTCAACTGTCAATAAGACACGCTCTGATATATTAAGTGTTTTGCCCGCATCCAAGACCGGGCAGTCATTTTTTTCCGCCGGACAGACAAATTTATGGCATATATGATCTTCTACATCCTGTTTAGTACTGCCAATCATTTGTAATGCATTAGTATTAGCCCATTTGATTTTCCGAGTTTCAGAATCAATCAGCATAATCCCGGCAGGATTGTTCTCTAGTATTGAAGAGAGCTCCGCTTCTCGCTCTTGCAGGGCGGTTTCAGTACGTCGACGCAGATTAATGCTGTATTGAGCGTATATGCTGAAAATAATGAGGAGGAATATAACGAGAATCCGCTTCCAGATTTCATGTGGATTAAGAGTGAATATCTGTGATGACAGCGTACCTTCTTGAAGAATTCTGACATGAATCCAGGATTCAAGAAACCAGTAAATAAGTCCAAGGGCAAGACCAAGCCAAATAAACTTTTGTGTTGGTATCAAGGGGGAAAAAGATTGTACTCTTTGTATAGATCGCTTCATTCTGCAACCCATGAAGGATACTATTTTTCATGCAACGACCCTTTCATTGCACGTTGAAACAAACCCAAATATCACTGATAGACTACAACGCAATACCAA
This sequence comes from uncultured Desulfobulbaceae bacterium, assembly GCA_947258675.1. The sequence continues at coordinate 1,565 of CAMYJP010000139.1, forward strand.
TGAGAAAAATTTACTAAAATACTATTTTTTTATGTTAAACAATGAATTCAGGAATTATGACGATCAATCAATTTTAAAAATAAATAGTTAATATTAAAATATAAATAGTAACAGGTAGTAATCAAGTGCCACAGTGTGGGGGCTGATAGTAATAGTTAGGAAATACTACAAATTACTTATTCCAAATATAAACGCAATGCACGTTAAAAATACAATCTTTTGAATGCATAATGCATATTTCGTCAGTATTCACTTAGATCATTCCTCTTTATTTGCATACATTCCCCTGTCTTGGTTATTCTATAGTTTCGAATTATCATAAGTTTTTTTGATAATGTTCCATTTATAATATATGTAAATTCTTATTCATCCAGTGTATGAATACTCAAAAGGGGAGGGGGTTGATAGATGAGTATTGAAGGGAAGCAATACAGAAGGAACTTGGCACTTGTCCCGTTCTATTGGCTTGTAAGCATTATATTCTTTGTCATAGTTTTCGGATGCACTCAGATGCAGGCAGGGTTTGAAGAAATGAACAGCCGTTTACAGGACTTTAAATTTATGCCCCGTGCTGAAACTGTGACTGCTGATCGACTCAATCTTCGTAAAGAACCTTCTACAAAGAGTCAAGTTATCCTGCAGTTAAAAAAAGGAGACCGGGTTTCGGTTAAAGATCAACAAGGAAAGTGGACAAAAATTGTTACCAAAACTGGTCGTAGTGGGTGGGTGTATAATGAATACCTGACCGGATTTGACCATGAACCTGAGCAGGAAAAGGTGAAGGCTGAGGCCACTCCTGTTGTGCAAAGTCGAAAAGCAGAAACTGTTAGTAGGGATACATACAACTCAAGGTTTGAAAAAAGTCTCGAACACCCGGTTGTAATACCCGAAATGCAAGAGATAGATCCACATAAAGTATCTAAGCCACCTACCAACCAATCCCTCCATGTTTCTCAAAAGCATGCACAATCTCCCAGCATTGAGCAAGAAAAACAACAACAAGGTCCGCAGGAATTAAAAACATATATGCATCCGCAAGGGATCTGCCAAATAAAGTATCCAGCGAAATGGGAGTTAAAAGAAGAGTATGATCCAGATTCAGATATAGTGACTTTTTATTCCTCTTCCCAGAGGGCCGAATTGTACATTACCAATGTATCTGTTGATTTAGGTGGAGATGTAGATGCATTCTACCTGGATCTTGTTCGTCCCCTGGCCAGGCAATATGGGGAGAATGTAACAATTGATCCCTTGACCGATGGCCAGGAGAAAAATGATAACTGGTTTTATGGGCGTGCGAGTGTAGAAGGAGATCAAAAAATACTCTACAAGTATACCATTATAGTACATCAAAATAAATTCTGGTCTGTTGTCTTAGTGGCAAAAGATGTAATATCAAAAGATGATATGGAAATATTAAATACCATGCATGGCAGCTTTGCGCTGAAACAAAGTCAAGCTGTCTCCTCACAAATAAATAGAAACAACGATAATCGTGACACAGCAAAGACTCAGGAAAAGAAGCAGAAACCATCTAATAAAACTATGAAATTCAGGCGAGTTGCTGAACCAAAAGAGAATGCTTTTACTTTGCTTGTTCCTCATGGCTGGCAAGTCGATGGAGGTATTCTGAGGATCAGCCCCTTGACCCAAGGCGGGCCGGCTCAGTCAATTGCCGCCAAGCTGGATTTTATCATAAAAAAAGATCAGGTAGGAACAGTAATGGAACATTGGCTGCCGGAAATGTCCTGGTATGACCCGCGCCGCTCCTATGCTGGGGGTATGATGTCAGTCGGTGGCAACTACATGGGTATGACCGTAATGCCGATAATGTCTGCTCAGGATTTTCTGCAACAGATAATTTTTCCTAAATATCATCCTAATGCCACTCAGGTAAAAATTACTGATTCCCGTGGGCTGCCAAAACTTGCACAGGCATTCCATCAGGGGGCCCAAAAAATTATTCCAATGCTGGCTGGACATATGCGTTATGACGCTGCCTTGATTCGTGTCGATTATACTGAAGGCGGTATCAGATACGAGGAGATGCTTGTCACTGTTATAGAGGATTCTGGATCCGCAGGTGCAGGTATGTGGAATAATAAATTTACCTTTTATATGCGTGCGCCAGCAGGAGAATATGCAAGCTGGGAGCCTATCTTTGCAGTGATCAATCATTCAGTGAAGATGGAGCCGCGGTGGATGGCCGGTGAAATCAAAGGTCAACTCGTTCGAAATAAAATTTTGCTTAAGACACAGGCAGATGTTCAACGCATCGGTCAGGAAATGACTGAGCATCGTTATAAAACCAATGCCGAGATCCAAAACGATATGTTCTTAACCCTGATGGGACAGGAAGAGTATGTAAATCCCTATACAAAAGAAGTAGAAGTCGGCACAGATAACTGGAAGCACCGCTGGATCAATGAAAGCGGTGATGTCCTCTATACAGATAACGAGGAATACAATCCCAATGTGGATATAGACCTTAATCGCTCAGATTATAAGCGCACCCCCATTCGCAAACGATTTCCCCAATAATACGTTTTCTCGATGGATTAGAAAAGAAAAGAGTATATCTGATAATGTCACTTTTTGAAATTATTGCCATATTACTAACTCTGGCAGCCCTTTTCAGTTATATTAATTGTCGAACAATCAAACTACCTACGACAATTGGAATCATGCTTATTGCCCTGGTCTTTTCATTAGGGCTCATTTTCCTTGGCAAATTTTTCCCAGAAACCCACCAATGGGCAACTGAACTCCTCACCAAAGTTGATTTTAATGAAACCTTGTTACACGGCATGCTTTCATTCCTTCTTTTTGCCGGGGCACTTCACATAAATATAAATGATTTGACTGACCAGTACAGGGTTATAACAGGGCTTGCCACTTTTGGAGTTTTAGCTTCAACATTCTTGGTAGGCAGCCTCACATGGCTAATTATTAACCCTATACTTGGAGGGAGTCTGCCTGTTTTATATTGTTATCTGTTCGGTGCCTTAATTTCACCAACTGATCCAATTGCGGTTTTAGGAATTATGAAAACTGCAAATGCTCCACCAAGTCTAAATACCAAAATTGCGGGGGAATCTCTTTTTAACGATGGCATTGGAGTAGTCGTCTTTCTTGTTCTTCTAAACATTGCCACCGGTCAGGATGGAATTAGCGTCAGCCAAATTACCTTTCTATTTATCCAGGAGGCGTTTGGTGGAGCCCTTTTCGGTTTTGGGGCAGGATACCTCGCCTATATTATGCTCAAAAAGGTGGACAATTATCAAGTAGAGGTTTTGATAACACTAGCTTTGGTTACCGGAGGATATGCCTTGGCAGAGACACTGCATTTTTCTGCCCCAATTGCCATAGTAGTTGCAGGGCTTCTCACTGGCAACCATGGTAGACAATTTGCCATGAGTGACAGGACCAGGGAACACCTGGATAAGTTTTGGGAACTAGTTGATGAAATATTAAATGCTGTACTGTTTGTTTTAATCGGCCTTGAGGTCATGGTGATTTCATTTTCATATAAAATACTTGTGGCAGGAATATTGGCCATATCCATTGTGCTTGCCTCCAGATTTGCCAGTGTTTCGATTCCGGTCCTTATCCTGAAAAAGCATCGTACCTTTTCGCCGAATGTCATTAAAATCCTAACATGGGGAGGCTTGCGAGGCGGGATTTCCGTTGCCCTTGCCCTTTCTCTGCCAACAGGAGAATACAGACAACATATTCTGGCAATCACTTATTGTGTAGTTGTCTTTTCAATCCTGGTCCAGGGTATGACGTTAGGAAAGATTGTTTCGAGGGGTCAGTGATGGCCCGCTATATGACTTCATTGCAGTATTAAATAGCTGATAACTAGGATAAAGCTTATATGAAATTTAATGATGCCAAAATTATCTATGTTGGCAACCACATTAAAAAGAAAATTATTGGAAGCCTAAATCATTGTTGGTGGCAAGGAATGAATAACTCAAGAAGGTCAAGAGAACCTCTCTTTTTTTATTTTCTTCACAGTATCTATATGTTCTAAAGATTTTCTCCCCTGCGTTCGAAAAAATTAACTGATATTTTGCAAAGCAAATCAATCTGTTCCCTGGAAAAAACAAAAAACAAAAATAGAACCTCTAGTCGGCTTTCACTTTTAAAACCGTCTAGTGGGACTTACTCGTATATATGCCGAAAACATTGTCTTGACATTTGCATTACATTTGATTACATTTGTAAGCAATTTAAAATTGC
>CAMYJP010000140.1 GCA_947258675.1 uncultured Desulfobulbaceae bacterium
CCAGCTTGAAATTGAACATGGATATTTTAAGCGATTTATTTCTTTTTCTGTTCCGATTAATGTGGCTGAAACAGCATCAAGGTGTGTCAATGGGATCCTTGAAATAAGGATGGCAAAAGTTGCCAGGTAGCTTTATCTCGAATTATTGTTGCTCCGGCATGCCAGAATTATTCGAAAATTCAGCAAAGAAATTAATAGGAAAGAGTGTGGGATTGCAAATATATTAATAATAGTGATCACATAATTTTAACCAATTGATATCATAAATTTATTCTTTTGTCTGTATTTGCTTAACGCCATGGTAGTGAGAGAAGTGCCCGACATCCCCAACTCAAGACCACCTTTAATTGGAGTAATAAAATGTCAAAAGGATAAATTATGCCAAAAAAAGATACTGAGAAGAAAGATTCCAGAGTAAACCCAGCAAATCTCCCCGTCCCAGAAGAACTTTCCGTTCTACCTCTTCATGATTTTGTTTTTTTCCCAGGTATGGGATTTCCTTTACAGGTCTCAAGTACATCTTCCATGCAGCTCATCGATGACGCTCTTTTAGAGGAGCGGATGATTGCAATTGTGTCTCACAAAAAAATGGAGAGCGAGCCTGTTAAAGAAATTGATCTTTCCCATTTATATAAAATTGGTGTTGTCGGCTACATCCATAAGATTGATAAGGCCAAGGAAGGGATGTACCAAGTGCTGATCAGCGCATCCAAAAAGATCAATATTGAAAAATACACAGCTGAGAAGCCATATTTAAAAGCCAAGATTAGTGTCATTGAAATGGAAGAGGAGAGCGACAAAGAAGTAGAAGCACTCATCCTCAATTTGCGCAATCAATTCAAAAAACTAACCCAACTTGCTCAACTGCCTCCGGAGCTGTTGATGACCATTATGCAACTAACGGATCCCTTCCATATTGGTTATTTGATTTCCTCCCAACTTAATTTGCCTTTGACAGAAGAACAGGAAATCCTTGAAATAGAAGATTTGAAAAAGCTATTACGCCGTGCAACAACCGAACTCAATAAACGACTGGAAACGGTTGAAATGAGTCAGAATATTCAGAAAGCGGTCAAGGAGGACATGGATGATAAACAGCGAGAATTTTTTCTGCGCCAGCAACTGAAGGCAATTCGAAAGGAATTGGGTGAAGGGGATGATAAAAGTGTTGAACTGGAAGAGCTGAAAAAGAGAGTTGCGGATACAGAAATGGGAGAAGAAGTTCGCAAGGTCGCGGAAAAGGAACTGGACAGATTGGCCAGAATTCATCCCTCATCTCCTGAGCATACTGTGTCCCGCAATTATCTTGAGTGGATTCTAGATTTGCCATGGGAGATTTCCACGAAAGACAGTCTAGACATGGATTTGGCCCAGAAAACACTTGATGAGGATCATCATGGGCTGGATATGATTAAAAAGAGGATTATTGAATTTCTGGCGGTACGGAAACTCAAGCATGATATGCATGGTCCTATTCTCTGCTTTGTAGGTCCGCCTGGCGTTGGTAAAACATCGCTAGGACAATCCATTGCAAGAAGTCTTGGCCGGAAATTCGTGCGGATATCGTTGGGTGGAGTAAGGGATGAAGCAGAAATTCGCGGACATCGACGAACCTATATAGGTGCACTACCAGGCCGGATTATTCAGAGCCTCAAAAAGGCAGGATCCAACAATCCTCTTTTTATGTTAGACGAGATTGATAAACTCGGCATGGATTTTCGAGGTGATCCTTCCTCCGCTCTTCTGGAAGTCCTGGATCCGGAACAGAATGATACTTTTGCCGATCATTATTTAGAGGTACCATTTGACCTATCCAAGGTTATGTTTATTACCACAGCAAATATTCTCGATACCATTCCAGGGCCTTTGAGGGATCGGATGGAGGTTGTCGAACTGCCGGGTTACACCGAGGATGAAAAATTGATGATTGCTAAACAGCATTTATTTGATAAGCAACTCGCAGCCCATGCCATAACTAAAGATGACCTTGAAGTCGAAGATGAAGCTATTCGGGGGCTCATCCGTTCATATACTCGGGAAGCAGGTGTGCGGAATTTAGAGAGAAATCTGGCTGCCCTCTGCCGCGGTATTGCCAAGGATATAGTGTCCGGCAAAACTGAAAAAACCATTATAGGACCTGATGATCTTCAGACCTATCTCGGGCCGATTCGTTATTTCCCGGAAATGACTACCAGATCATGGGGACCTGGATTAGCAACCGGTTTGGCCTGGACCCCGGTGGGTGGCGTACTGCTCTTTATAGAATCGGCAAAAATGCTGGGAAGGGGTTCTCTTACGCTTACCGGGAAATTGGGTGAGGTTATGAAGGAGTCCGCCAGTGCAGCCCTCACATATATTCGGTCAAATTCGAAACAACTAAAGATACCTGACGAGGCATTTGCCAAAACAGATCTTCATATTCATGTCCCAGAAGGCGCAATACCCAAAGACGGACCTTCAGCAGGTGTGGCGATAGTCGTCTCCCTTACATCGCTTTTAACCGGCAGACCGGTTCATAAGGACATTGCCATGACCGGCGAAATTACCCTTCGAGGAGATGTGCTGCCGGTAGGTGGTATTAAGGAAAAGGTGCTTGCCGCGGTTCAGGCAGGTATCAAAAAAATAATCCTTCCTCAATTAAATGAAAAGGATGTGGTTGAAATTCCTGAGAATGTGAAGGAGGGGATTACTTTTTATATGATACAAGGTATAGAAGAAGCGGTTGAAATTGCGCTGACAAAAAGAGCAACCAGGAAAAGGAAAGCAGCTAAAAAATCCTAATATTTTCAGCTAATTCCAGATATCAGGTTTCAGCGGCCAAAAGACTCTCGGATTGTTTGCACATTGATGATCTGTTCTGTCCATATACAAGTGTTTATATCCCGAAGTGTTAGAGTTTTTCATGGAATGCGCATTGTTTGACCTGATCGAGTTTCAGTTCTTTTTCTCCCATGAAAATTACTGAATATTTATGAACAAGATGATGAGGATAATAGCTTTCTTTGGCCTGACGTAATCCTGGAATTCCCAAGTCCTGCTCCCGGTTGAAAAATTCAAAATTGGTGAGAGAATACTTTGCAAACCAATGAGTTATGAGTTGGCCTAATCCCTGAATATCGGGCATGGCTTTTTCAAAGTGGCAGACAGCCGTGCCATGGTGAAGTTGTTCTGCTATAGAGTAAGCAAGAATTTTTCCGTTAACGCGGATAGCCCCCCCGAACAGGTTGAATTTATCGTAATTGTTAAAAATTTCTTCGATGGCTTTATTTTCCTCACAAAGACCAGGAGTATGCCCGCAATTGCGGATTTGGCACCAGCCTCCTTGCATGGCCAAACATTCCGGGATGTTTTTTGGGGTTATGGGTTCATATTCACAACTGTATTTCTGTTGACACTGTTTTACCTGGTTTCTTTTTTTTGCATATTTTCGACCTGACAGTTCACCTAAATCGGCTACTCGATATACGTAATCAGCATTATCACGGTCTGCCGATATGGTAGTGTCTGATTTCACATTAAAAATTATGGAAGTTTCAGGTTGCCGGACTGCCCCTGCCAGTCTGTTTCCAAGCATTTCAGACATCTCAGGTAAAGTAATATTCCCCAAAATTTTACCAAGTATTATATAGCGTCCCGATGGGTTACTTTCTTTAACCAATATTGATAATGACCTGTCAGTTTCCATGTAATACACAGGTCTTGAATGGCGCCAAACAAAAAGATTTGTAAAGGTGAGTTCTGAAACTTCTGGGGGATACTGAGTGAGATATCTGCTAATGAGCTGCTGGTCGGAAAGGAGGAGAGGACGAATAATATCCATGCTGGAGATGTTCTCAGCCATTGAGACAGTCTTTTGAAGGTAAAGGGGGTTAGCTCACCGGGTCAGCTCATCATTATCAGAAAAAGAGTTTGCGTGACGTAGCAATCCTGATTGAAATGTCTATGGTTTACAGTTGCCGGTTTACAGTTCACCGCAAAAAAAAAAATTCTCTGAGCCATCCATTTTAGCTTGAATATTAACCAGGTAGTCACCTATTCCAGTTCCTGGTTTATTGGCAACTGTAAACTGTAAACCGGGCACTTTATATAAATATTTCAGATTACACGATCAGAACCCTTCTCCTTTGATATTTTTTTTGAGCTGAGCAATTTCCAGGCCCAGGGCAACACATTGCTTGCCATCCATGCAAGCGTCTGCATCATTGGGTTCCAGATAGTGCCTTAGTTCATGACTGTCTTTTTTCAGATCAACAGTCCAGGCTTTTTTCTTGGCATCAAAATCAACACCAACATCAATGCCGCATGCACCCAAGTCAGGGTATAGGGATACGATCTTTTCGCAGAGTTCTTTTTTATCATGCATATTCTTACCCTCCTTTTTAAACTGTTATTCATTTCCAATTACAACTATTGTAAGCCACGACCTCGTTTAACGTGATGACACATAGTTTATTCTAATAAAACAAGGAACTAGCTTCGTGATATATAAACTATAATTAATAAATTCCATTAGTAAACGGGTAAATATATTATCAGTAGATTTTTTGGTGTATCATCTAGATACCAACTGATTGCGATGTGGTATTATAATGTAAAGTGATTAAGTAGATGGACAAATATGAAATTTCCTGTATATAAAGAACCTCCTGTAAAACAGCCTTCTACCGTGATTTATTCATGAGCTTTTATGATAAATGCAGTAAGCAGATTAATTTTATTTTTTTGACATTCTGACATGTTGACTGAAGATGAAACACTTGCATTATAGAATACTGAAATTATGATTATTTCCAGCTATTTGCTTGTAATGTCAATTAACAGCAGCTAGAATTTTTTTTTGCACATGAAAGTACTTTTAGCGAAAAATGCCGGTTTCTGCATGGGAGTTCGCCGTGCGGTGGAAACCACGCTCGACACAATCCATCGTGAAGATCAAGGAGTTGCCACTTTTGGACCTTTGATCCATAATCCACAGGTACTTGACTTGCTTGAAGAAAGGGGAGTGCGGGTGCTGGATGAAGTGCCTGAGCGTGAATCCGGCAGCGTAATAATAAGAGCTCATGGAGTGCCACCATCTCAGAAAAAAAAGCTGCTGTCAACAGGAGCAAAAGTCAAAGATGCGACCTGCCCTCGAGTGGTAAAAGTGCAGGCGATAATAAAGAAATATACAGCATTGGACCATGGTACGATAATTATCGGTGATAAAAACCATGCTGAGGTGGAAGGGTTGATGGGGTATGCGGAACCTTTTGGTATCGTAGTGAGCAATGAAGAAGACGTGACCTCACTGCAACAGGATTCAAAGCGTATTAAATCCCCCTATATAATTGTTAGCCAAACCACCCAGGATGAGGCCGCTTTTGAAAGGCTTAGTCAAATGATTCTGGAATCCATTCCAGGAGGAACGGTCTTTAATACAATTTGTGGTTCGACCCACAGGAGGCAGGAAGAGGTCAGGGAACTGTATGGTAGTTGTTGGTGGAAAAAACAGCGCCAATACTCAGCGTTTGGGTGAGATAGCTCAAAGTATGGGATGTACGGTTTTCATGGTTGAAACTGAAAGGGATCTGGATGTTGTTGCTCTTAGCAAGTTTGATTGTGTAGGGGTGACGGCAGGGGCTTCTACGCCGACCTGGCAGATAAATAGAGTGATTCGGACCCTTGAAGCTATACCAGGGCGTGATGAAGGCATTCTGCGACCTTTTCTTTTCAAGTTACTATGGCTTTTGTTAGCAACGAACTTATATGTAAGCTTGGGTGGTGGTCTACTAGCTTTTGTATGTGCGCTTTTACAGGGAATAGAGCCGCAGTTTGAGCATTTTTTTATTGGGTTCGGTTACATTTTTGCCATGCATAATTTAAACCGATATTCAGATCAGAAAATTAAGAAATTCAATGACCCCGTACAGGGACTTTTTTATGAGAGATACAGGTTGCCTCTGTTAATCGCTTCGTCCATAGCACTTATTTTTGCTTTAATCTTGACTTATGATTTTGGACTATGGTCTTTCTGGTTGCTGGCCGGGATGAGCTTCTTCGGTGTGCTATACAGTGTTCATTTTATTCCGAGATTTCTTTTACCAATTATAAAAGTACGTCGATTGAAAGAGATACCGGGTTCGAAAACATTTTTTGTCGCAATGGCATGGGCTTTTGTCACGACTGTTGTACCTGCCTTGGGGGTCATGAAATGGCCTGGTCCGCAAACTATGAGCGTTTTTGTCTTTGTTTTGATGCTTATTTATGTGAGAAGTGCGCTTTTTGACGTGTTTGATGTACAGTCTGATCGGCTGGTAGGCAAAGAAACGCTGCCGGTTTTTATCGGTGAGAAAAAAACCCTGGTTTTCTTGCATATTATTATGGGATTACTGGTCACCATGCTCATAGTGCTGCCAATAATAGGTTTAATGCCATCACTGGCCCTCTGGTTCATCCCTGCTGTCATTTATCTGATATGTTTGAGTTTGTTTTATGAAAAGGGATATATAAATCAGGGGCCTAAATTGGATTTTTATCTTGAGAGTCTATTAATTATTCTGGCCGGGCTGGCGTTGTTGGGCCAAGTGACGGTCGGAAACTAATTTTGGAGATTTAGATGCTAGGCTGGTTTAAAAAGAAACTGGGTAAAGATGAGGGGAAATCGAGTCAGGATGCTATTGATCTAGTCGACGATGTAAAAGAGGATCTATCCGAACTGGAGATTGGTGACACTATTTCCGGATTGAATAGCGAGGAAGATTGGGAAACATTTTCTAGCAGAGAGGATGATACAGCCGGGGCAGCGGTTGTTGTAAATGAGGAAATGGAAGCTAGCTCTGTGGTAGAGGAGCCGGTTGAACCGGAAAAGACGTCAGATAGTGATTTGCCTGCTAAAGAAAAAGGCCTTTTTCAACGTTTACGTTCCGGTCTGACAAAAACCAGAGAATCTTTTGTGAATCGTCTTGACAGACTTTTCCTTGGTAAAAAGAAAATTGACCCAGAATTATTGGATGATCTCGAAGAAGTTCTGATTACTGCTGATTTGGGTGTAGGTACGACACAGGTTCTTTTAAATGATGCTAGGGAAAAAGTAGATCGTCAGGAATTAAATGATCCACAGGCGCTCAAAATTATACTTAAAAAGAATATACATTCTTTATTAAGAAAAATGGATAAACCGGCAGAAACCAAGATTTCGGCTAATGAGCCTTTTGTGGTTATGGTTGTCGGAGTTAACGGGGTTGGGAAGACAACAACCATTGGCAAGATCGCCCATAAATTTGCACGATCCGGTCAGAAAGTGCTGCTGGTTGCTGCCGATACCTTTCGTGCTGCAGCAATTGATCAGCTTAAGATCTGGGCAGACCGGGTTGATGCTGACATTGTTGCACAGAAAACCGGGGCCGACCCTTCTTCGGTTGTTTATGATGCTATCGATTATGGCAGACCCAGGGATTATGACGTTATTATTATAGATACGGCGGGCAGGTTGCACACAAAGGTAAACTTGATGGAGGAACTTAAGAAAATTAAGAGGGTAATTGGCAAGAAAATGGAAGGTGCTCCTCACGAAGTTTTACTGGTTCTGGATGCTACTACCGGCCAGAACGGAATCTCGCAAGCAAAACTTTTTCATGAGGCTGTAGGAATTACAGGCTTGGCCTTAACCAAATTGGATGGCACTGCTAAAGGCGGGATTATCGTCAATATATCGCATGAGTTTCAGATACCAATACGTTTTATCGGCATCGGAGAAAAGATGGAAGACTTGCGGGATTTTGATGCTGATGAGTTCATCGAGGCCTTGTTTGGTGAAAATAATGTATCAGCAGAAACATAAAACCGTATTAGAAATTTCTCATTAATATAAAGTAATTATTTGATATTATGGAATATCGTCGCCATGAACAGCCCGGATGCGGTTGTGGCTTCATACTTATATTTTTTCTGTTTCTTCTTGTTGCCAACCCAGGATTGCTGCTTGGATTCTTGGGCGCTCTTTTCTATACCGGTCTTTTCCTTGCAATTCTTCTTGTTGCCGGGTTCTGGGGCTTTACATATTTTGTTAAACGTAAGATAAGTGAATACGAAAAATCACAGACAGAGACCCATAACACCTTTGTCTTTCTATTGATCAGGGTTCTGGTTAAGGTAGCTCAGATAGACGGCAAAGTGACGCGTGCTGAAATTAATACTATTCATCATTTCTTTCAGTATAATCTGCGTTACTCTCATAACCAGCTCTTATGGGTAAAAGAACTGGTAAAAGAGGCTATGAAATCTGATGAAAGCATAGAAGAGCTGTTGACGGAATTCAGGCAGAAGTTCACCTATGAGCCCAGGATAATCCTTATTGAACTTGTCTATCAGGTGCTGCACACAAATGAGCAGGTATCAGAGGCTGAACTGCATCTGGTGCGAAATATCGCTGAATATCTTGAAATTTCACAATATGACCAGCAAACCATTGAAGCAAAATATCGCACCGGATTTCGGGCAACTGCTGCGACTGAAGAAAGGTTGGAGGATAAGTACTATGCCATACTCGGTCTTGAGCCTAGTGCCGGTTTCAATGAAATTAAAACTGCATATCGGCGTCTCAGTATGAAGTACCATCCTGATAAGGTGAGCCACCTGGGTGAGGAATTTAAGACGGTTGCTGAAGAGAAAATGAAAGAACTAAATGTGGCATATGAATATCTTAAGAAAAAGTTTCAGTAAAAGGAGTGGTCAATGGCAATATCAAAAAAAATGACAGAATTTGCACAGCGGTCGTCGTGGATTCGTAAAATGTTTGAAGAAGGAGCAAGGCTCAAAGCCGAATTTGGCGCCGATAATGTGTTTGATTTCAGTCTGGGAAATCCAGATCTGTCACCACCTCCGCAATTTCGAGATGCTCTCCAGGAATTGGCTGCTGTAGAAACGCCGGGTGCGCATGCCTACATGCCTAATGGTGGATATCCTTTTGTGCGAAATGCATTAGCCTCACAAATATCAGTAGAACAGGGGCTGTCAGTTTCAGGGGCTGAATTGCTTATGACCTGCGGTGCTGCCGGAGCACTCAATGTGGTGATGAAGGCCTTGCTGAATCCTGGAGATGAGGTGATTATTCTGGCACCTTTTTTTGTGGAATATAACTTTTATATAGACAACCATGGCGGAAAGACCGTCATCGTGCCTACAGACGAAACATTTAATCTGGATCTTGATGCCATTGACGCCGCTATTACGTCCAAGACCAAGGCATTGATAATCAATAGTCCAAATAATCCTACCGGGCAGATTTATTCAGCCGAAGACTTAATAGCCCTTGGCCAGTTACTTGAAAATAAACAGAAAAAGTTTGGGACGGCTATATTCCTGGTTTCAGATGAACCTTACCGGAAAATTGTTTTTGATGATCACGAGGTGCCCTCCATAATGCAAGCTTATACTAACAGTATCGTTGTCTCATCCTATTCCAAAGACCTTTCACTGCCTGGTGAAAGGATAGGGTATATTGTTATTCATCCTGAGATTGAAGAAAAGGAAGCATTGACAGATGCACTCATTCTGGCAAACCGAATATTGGGCTTTGTTAATGCCCCGGCCTTGATGCAGAAAGTAGTGGCAAAACTTCAAGGTGTAACGGTTGATAGCCGGATTTACGCTCGGCGCCGTAAGATTTTCTGTGAAATATTACAGAAAGCTGGGTATGAATTTATCCCTCCAAAGGGTGCCTTCTATATTTTCCCGAAATCACCATTGGCAGATGACACAGAGTTTGCTGCTATCCTGCAGGAACAAAAAATTCTTGCCGTGCCTGGCAGAGGATTTGGTATGCCGGGCTACTTCAGGTTGGCTTTTTGTGTTGAAGATGAGGTAATAGAGCGTTCGGCTGCAGCTTTTAAGCAGGCAATGGAAAAGGCTGGAGGGTGAAATGATCTGGTTACTGGCTAGACCTTGAAATGACAGACCAACTCTTTCAGTTGATTCGCCAGACCGGCCAACTCATCAGCCTTGGCATTGACCTTGGAACTGCTAACGGATATTTCACCATTTTTTTCGTTCAGCACCGAAATGTCATTTGAAATCTCACCGGTTGATTGAGCCGAACGGTTCATATTTTCGTTCACCTCTTGAATTCCGTTGGAGATGAAATCCATATTTCCGGCAATTTCTCTGGTGGTAACTGTTTGTTCCTCTATTCCTGCGGTTATTTCTGAAACCAGGTTGTTGACCTTCTTGTTTACTTCCGATATCTTGCTGATCTCATCTACGGTGATGGACGTTTTTTTCAGTATCGTGTCGATTTTTAATTTTATTGCCTTAGTTTCCTCAGAAGTCTTCTTGGCAAGTTCTTTAATCTCAGACGCTACCACGGCAAAGCCTTTGCCATACTCACCGGCCCTTGCAGCTTCGATAGTAGCATTTAATGCCAATAGATTGGTTTGATCCGAAATCTCAGAAATCGTTTCTGTTATGTTGGTAATTTCCTGGGCTGATTGCTTGAAATCGTTGACACTCACGACAACATTTTCAGTTTGTTGGACAGCCTGTTCGGTTATCTGTTTGGCATGATCCGTATTATTGGCAATTTCATTCACCGTGTTCATCATCTGTTCTGCAGCATCGGCGACGAGGACCACATTAGACGATGTTTCCTCACTGGCCGCTGCCACCATGGACATGTTACTGTCAACATTTCCCGCTACCTGATTGACGTTATCTGAACTACGGGAAACCTCTTCCGCAGCAGAGGACATGCTTGCAGATAATTGAAATAATTCCGCCGACGAAGAACTCATGGTGTCGGAAGTTGTCATTATATCCGTGATTACATCCTGAAGCTTTTCACCAAAGGCATTGAAAGAACTGGCCATCTCACCGAATTCATCATGCTGGCGCATCTGCAGCCTGGTTTTAAGGTGTCCCTCTTCCATCTGTTTTAAAACTTGTTTTGTTAAATTAATTGGATTGGTAATTATTTTTCTGATGAAAATAATGAGGGCAATGGAGAATAATAAAATTGCCATGAGAACATTCAGGGCAATGATCATGACATTCCGTTGTAAGCTCTGGGAAAGGTTTTTCTTATGATATCCCAGCTGAAGGTAGCCATTGAGGTTACCATCTTGGTCAACTATTTCACGATCATATATGAGCAGCTCAGATGG
>CAMYJP010000141.1 GCA_947258675.1 uncultured Desulfobulbaceae bacterium
TGTTCCACCAAATCGTGAGCCCATGCGTAACGTTCCGTTAAAACTCTTGCCATATTCAATTGTTGAGACCCTTGGCCAGGGAATATAAATCCAATTCGGGCGGACTGTACAGAATTGCCAAGCCAGAGAGTATGTTGTGAATTACATCGTATCTTGCCTTCTGGAATGCTATCCTGGTTGAGCATCTCTTCCATATGCTTGAGGTTTTCGGCAAGCTCCTTCGGAGAGGCGGCGATGAGAGCGGCGCGAAATGGCTGCTGGTGAGAAATAGTATCTGCAAGATGGCTAGCCAGATCAACCATTTCTCCGATGCTGATTCCTTGGGCAATTTTCTTCAGAGAATGAATATGTTTGGACAGATGTTGCTGGGATTCACCTGAGAGAACAAAAAGCTCCGTATTCTGGTTGGAAGCGATAAGCGCCTTTTCGCTAATAGAAGTTGTTAGGTTTTCTGCGGGGGCATCGCCCGACTCAAGGGTTACATGACAGTTAATTCCGCCAAAGCCCATTCCGGAAACCCCTGCGCGTATTGTATCAACCGGGCTACGCAATTCTCCTTGTCTGATTGGGTAAACAGTGCGAGCTGTTTCATGTAAAACTGGATTGAGTTCATCACATGCTGCGGTTGCCGGAAGGATACGGCGGTTCACCGCCATTGCCGCTTTGAGAAAACCGCCAATGCCGGAGGCCGCCTTTGTATGGCCGATGATCGATTTGAGTGATGTGATGCCGCAGGAACGAAGATCATCCTTGCTTCTTTCCCCCAAAGCAAAGGAAACACCCTCCAGTTCAGCCTTATCGCCAGCTGGAGTCCCTGTGCCGTGCCCTTCGATAAAATCGACATCTTCTACGCCATAGCCTGCTTGTGTATATGCCCTGCGGATCGCATATGCCTGGGTTTCAGCCTTAGGTGCGGTTATCCCGCCTCGGCCGTCTGACGACACAGCCCAACCACGCAAAACCGCGTATACCCGGTCGCCGGCGGCACGGGCATCTTCCAGTCTTTTTAACACTGCAAAGCCTGAACCTTCTCCAGGTATGAACCCGCTGGCACGACGATCATAAACTCGCATGTCATCTTTGGTGAGCGCATTTGTTTTTGCAAAACCAATCAGTTCAAAAGTGTCCAGGCTGATATCGACGCCACCAGCGAGGGCCATGTCAAGTTTGCCGTTTGATAAGGCAGTTGCAGCGGTGGCTACTGCAATAAGTGATGAAGAGCAGGCGCCGTCAACTGTATATCCGCAGCCATGTAAATTGAGATAATTGCAGATTCTGCCGGCAATGGTGTTCGAAAGATTTCCAGCAAGTGTGTCTTCTGTAACAGGAGAAAATACAGACTTGTAGTATTCCTCCATTGTTGTGGAAAGTTCAGTGATCTTCTTCTGAGATAGGCCTTTTTCGATCGCTGCGGATTCTAATGTTTTTCTGACAAAGGGCCAGCGCAACCTCATATTTTCGGTTCGACTGTGCTCTCCTGTCAGGGTGTTGCCGAGTATAACGCCTGTCCGATCGGTTGGAGAATTTTCCCGTGAGTATCCAGCATCCTCCAATGCCTTTAAAGACACTTCCAGAGCCAACCAGTGTGCGATATCCGATGACTCGACAACAGTTTTTGGAATTCCTCTTTTTATCCAATCGAACTCAAATCCGTCAATAACGGCGGCTTTGTCCCCATAGGTTTTATCAGGTGCGGAAGGATCAGGGTCATAATATTCGGCGAGAGGCAGTCTTTGGTCTGGGATTCGCCGAAACTCTCGGCGCCGTGCAAGAATGTTCTCCCAGAAATGCTGTACATCAGGCGCCCCAGGGTAATAACAGGCCATGCCGACAACGGCGATTGGGGAATGCGAGATTGAATTTGTTACTTCATAATATATTTTTTGGAAAAAATCTTTATATGCAAGAGGCGGCTCGATAATTTCCAGCCCGGCTTTTTTTGTAGCTGGGAAGTTCAAAAATCTGCTTGACCATCTCTCCTTGCAGGTTAAAGGAAAGGTTTGTACTGATGGAATTGTAACTCTTAAAAAGTGTTCCAGTTCAGGAGCAAAGTCAAGAGCCTTTTGCCCTGGTGAGATAACCAGGTGGAGCCCATTTTCAGAAATATCGATTATGAAAGCTTCATAACTAGTACCTTCGAAGATAACGCTTGCTTCAAAATTAACAGGTATCCTCTTAAAAGCCCTTTTTTCCATTTAGCTTCCCCCATTTTTCATTTTTTCAATTCAGATTTTTCAATTCAGAAATCAGTACCGAAATGAATAGAAATGCATAATACATGCCTGGAGAGGTGAAGATAAATTTTTACTATAAATTCGACCTATTATTAAAGAAACTTCAGAAAGAAGCGATGAACGAGCAAGCAATATGTTCATAAAAAAAGGACAAATGCTCTCGAAAAGTGAACACTTGTTCAAAATATATAACAACGATGTCAGGGTGTTTCCAGAAAACCGGCCCAGCCTGGAGCCCTGTTCTTTTTAAGAAGGGGATTTAATCTCATGAGGTTCTGGATATCTCACAGGTTTGTTTCAGAATCCCGTTGGTAATTGGAACTGTTAATTCTTTATCTGGCGGGTTTCTGCCAAACGATTTATGGCAAGGTATCGAGCAATACCTGTTTTCTTAATGCTGCCAAGCAGCTATAATTCTTGAAGTTACGAAGGATTTTCGGCTGCTGGTTTTAATGAAAAATGACAAGAAACCGCTTGCAGGGCTAGGAATGAGGCCTAGATGATTGGGAAGATTTTGGAAAAGAGTGAGGCAATATTCCTAAATTTAATTAATCCACCCTTTGAGCTACGCTTGATCCGGGGCTCTCTAAAAAAACGTACCAATTTATTGATGCCCAAAAGCACCTGCCATCTAAAGCAAATCAGATTAGTAACGAAACCGGCGTTTTGAACGTTTATCACGGCGTTGCTGCTGCACCTGGTTAACTTTAATCTCTTTTCCTTTGAGCATGCTTTTGTTTAAGGCTTTTATCGCTGTATCTGCTTGAGAGTTGTTTGGCATGTCGATAAATCCAAATCCTTTTGATCTTCCTGAATAGCGATCCATGATCAAATTAACGCTGGCAATTTCACCAAACTCTGAGAAGAGTTCTTTTAATTCGCCTTCGTTTACGTTGTAAGGCAGTTGTCCAACATAAATATTCATTGTCACTCTCCTTAGAATTTTTGCTGCAACTGTATGTGCTGCCAAAATTCACAACACTGAGAAAATTTTCGATAAACTAGGCTACACTCTAAGATATCTTATCACATAGTATATAAGTAACCAAGGTCACAATTATTCTCTATGCAGCCTTGAACTTGCGTCCTTTACGATGGCGTATTCTGTTATGTTTGGGCCGACTTATGTTGCTTCTGCTTCGTGCAACCTCAATGGAAACTATTTTACCATTGATTGTAACATGCTGAAAAGCATCAAGTATTTGGGGAGTAAATCTACTATCCGCCTCAAGCAGAGCCGTGTTCCGCATAATTTCAATCTTTCCGACTTTAATGCGCCCAACGCCAGGAACACCATTAATCTTTCCAATCAGCCCCTGGGGAATAATTCCATCACGCCGGCCAACATTTAGAAAAAAACGAGTAAATTTCTGGTCGCGGTTAGAATTTTTTGGAGCTATCTCATTCTTTCTTTCTTTTTTACCATGCCGTTTTTTCTCTCCATCACTTACATTGAGATCTGGAGCATTTTTGTAGTATTCCAGGAACCGATTAAATTCTAAAGAAACAAATCTCTTGATAAGCTCTTCACGATCCAGGGAGCCAAGCTTTTCTGAAATTTCTGCATACAGTGGGTCGATCTGGTCATGATCCACCTCAACTTTAGTAATAACATCAGCCAGGCTGATGAGCTGACTATTACAAATTTCCAGCCCTGAAGGAATACGGCACTGCTTAAACTTCTTTTTTATTTTTTTTTCAATTTCTCTGATCTTAAATCGTTCCTTCATATGAACGATGGCAACCGACGTTCCAGTGCGACCAGCCCGACCTGTACGTCCGCTTCTATGAGTATAATTGGCGATGTCATCAGGAAGATTGTAATTGATCACATGGGTGAGATCATTAACATCTAGGCCACGAGCAGCCACATCTGTTGCTACGAGTATTTGCAGATTCTTGCAACGAAATTTCTTCATCACCTGATCACGCTGGGCTTGTGATAAATCTCCGTGCAAAGCATCGGCGTTGTAACCGTCCTGAATCAGTTTATTGGCGACTGCATGGGTCTCCTGGCGAGTACGGCAAAAAATAATTGAATAATTGTTGGGGCAATGGTCGACGATTCGTTTCAAGGCAAGGTAGCGATCCTTGGCGTGAACCATATAATATTCATGGCGTACATTCTCGGCTCCAGCATTGCGTGTACCGATAACAATCTCGACAGGATCAGACATATACTTGTTGGCAATAGCTGCAACTTCTTTTGACATCGTTGCCGAAAATAATAATGTATTTTTTTCTGAAGGTGTCTGGGCCAGTATACCGTTTAATTCATCTTGAAAACCCATTTGCAGCATTTCATCCGCTTCATCAAATACGACATAACGTACACTTGATATGTCGACCTTACCACGGTTTATTAGATCATTTAAGCGACCTGGAGTTGCAACAATGATATGGATACCTTTGCGCAAGGCTTTAATCTGTTGCGCAATGTTTGCACCACCATAAACTGCTAATATTCTTAATTCCTCAACATATCGGGAAAAAGCCTCCAGATCTCTGGTTACTTGCACGCAAAGCTCCCTTGTCGGACAAAGGACCAACCCTTGAGTTTGCCTCATTTTTGTGTGTGCCAACTGAATCAATGGAATGCCAAAGGCTGCTGTTTTGCCTGTGCCGGTTTGTGCGAGGTTTACCAGATCTGTTTTTCGTTCCAGCATTAATGGAATGATCTGTGATTGCACCGGGGTTGGATTTTGAAATCCTAAGGATGATAGTCCCCTAACAATATCTTTGTTTATGCCAATATCTGCGAATGTATTCATAATGTTTATTCTTTCGAGTTAAGAAGTGAACGTAACTGCTGACTTGTTAGGAACTTGCATAACAGTACAACGATACAGGTTAATCAAAAAAATGCCCTGCAGCATGCAGGGCATCCGAAATACTATGCAGAAAAGTTTTTAAAGCTGAACAACTTTGTCAGCTGCTGGGCCTTTGGGGCCATCAACAATCTCAAAAGACACTCGAGCGCCCTCTTGAAGGGACTTAAAGCCTTGTGCCTGTATTGCTGAATGATGAACAAAAATATCTGGCCCACTATCCTGCTCAATAAAACCAAAACCTTTTGAATCGTTAAACCATTTTACTGTACCTTCCGTCATTGTACGCTACTCCTTTATATGCGGCTCTCTTGTCAGAGCCATTTAATAATCAAGAACATTATCTCTAATCCATAAAAAAAACCGTTTAATCCTATACAAGAGGATTGCACGGTTTGATAAAGCAGTCTCTCATGATAAAACAGATAATACTCTACTACGAATACTTCTACTTACTCCATTTACACAATAAAGCAAGCTGTTTTTTTACCGACCCACCCAGCTAAACCCAGTAAATTACGGGGGATATGCAGGGCTTACTGGTCTTCCAACTAATGGTCCCGTTTATATTTGACAAATGGTCTTCATTTAAATTTTACGATTCAAATTATTAAAACAAGATTGTACAAGCAGAAAAAAGCATTGTGTCAGGAAGCTATCTTCTCTGCTTTTTATTTTCCTTTTTCAAAAACTCCCTTACCCTAATCTTTC
>CAMYJP010000142.1 GCA_947258675.1 uncultured Desulfobulbaceae bacterium
CCGACAAGGAGCTTGAAATCATAGTTGAGGTTAAAAATCCCATAGAGCGCGCTTATACCGGCGAGGGTGCATTGTCGGCAAGTACCTGGTCAAAGCAAAGAATTGATGCGTTTAAACTCATCATCGAGATTGACTCTTATGAAAGCGCCGTCAAGGCCGCGAAAGCCCTTCGGCAAAGCTGGCAGGCCTTTGCGGAAAACCGATTAGATTCAGCAACACTACTCGACCTGACGCAGTTAGTACAAGAGATGATTGTTTTGGCGGAGAAGATCAGATCCGGCCAATAGTGGTTTTTTATTCAAAGCTATCGTTAGGCTACACTAAAAGGAGAGAAAGCGATGAGTCCCGGTAATACAAAAAAAGAAATCCTAAAGCAATTACGGCAAACTCGAAACGAAATGATGTCCGCAGCATGGATCGATGCCGTTCGGGAACAATCTGTTGAAATTCGCCGCGAAGCCGCGCTGAAGCGGGCTGATATAATGGATGCTATACATCAACTTCAAAATGCTGAATTGGCTGAAATCCGTGACAAACTAATCGAAAATGAATCTGAGCTCCTGAAAGGCACTGCAAAGCTTGGCCAGGCTCTTGAAAATCTGGAAAAAGTTAAAAAAGTCCTCGATACCGCCAGCAAGCTCTTGGGTATTGTAGCGAGAGTTGTGAAATTCGTCGCACTCTAATATTTGCTCTTCTGGCACCCGGAATTATTGCGATTTGAGAATATCCTCATAATAAGAGCTAAAGTGAGAGTGAAAAGCCCAAAAGAAGGCATTTCAGTAAAAAGTTTTTGTGATCCTGACAAGAAAATGCCATCGTGAATGAAAAAGTCAGATTCTAGTTCCATAGGCAAGACTTCACCTAATGAAGGAGATAGGATGATATTTTGGCCAAAAGGATTACCAGATTTGATGGATGAACCCCGCAGTGCATATCATGAAAAGGCTAATTCTGAGAGGTATGAAGCAGAAAAAGGTCTCTTGGATCTATATAGGACTTTTGTAACAGAACTGCTCCGCATTTCATTAGCAGGAGTTGCGGTGCTCGGATTCTTATCAAAATTAGCAAATGGAGGAGATCTTAACTGTTTAAGCAAATTTTTAGGTGCATCCAGTATGGTTTTCTTCGCAGTTAGCTCTTTCCTTGCTTTAGCTTTTTTGTATGCCTCTTCAAATGGATATCGATGCTATATTGCTGGATTAAGAGCAAAAGTCACAAATTTAAAAACGGAGCATAGTTCAAACTATTATCTCGAGATTCGTGAAAAAATGCTAAAATCTTGTAGGTGGACTAAATTTTTGGCAACCGCTTTTCTCGCACTGGGAGCGTTCACTGCAATGTTGGCAATTTGGTCGGTATTTTTAAGTAAAAAGAGTAAATTGCTAATATCATTCTGTGGTTCGTAGCCGATCGTGCCGATTTTTCACTAGTTTCAGGCACCTTAAACACATGATGAATTTATCGGGTATTCTGTGCGCTGATATTTAATGCTCTTTGGGTAAGATGTTCAACTTTCATGCTTCCCAATCAGCCTACTATAAGGGTTCAACGGGACTGTATTACAGGCAGTCTAAAGATATCCACTATGAAGGGAACAGACATTTTTTACAGAGAAAAACATTGATAATGGCAAGATTTATTACGTGTAGCGTTCACCTATCGATTCCAGATGTTGGCAACATATCTGCAGCCCACGCCTAACAAATCATATCCTTTTTTACTCTTTGTATAGAAACAGTATTACAAGAAATGTTGAATTCTTTTTTTCTCAATTATATTAATTACATGTAATGCCTGTCCTGTCTTGACTGTACATGCAGAAAGCTTATATTTTGTTTAGGAGGGTGTGTTCTGATCAAGGTTTTGTGAGATGTTTGCAGATCGGCACAATGATAATTGTCTCCCCCTAAGAAACAGAAATGATTTGACGGCAAGATAAACTGTCAAGGAGCGCCAATGGAAACCATTGATAAACTGAGACTCTCAGACGAGCTCAAAAATGAACATTGTGTACTTAATCATGGGCCTGGCACCAAGGGAGAAGACTATCCTGCAGTTGACTATCTTGTCGTTCGCATTGGGGAAACAGAAAATATAGCCAAAGAAGCCTCTCTTCATGAATTGGTTATTCCAGTATGTTATGAATGTGCCCAAGCCTTGCTGGGTAATGAGTGGACTCTTCTGTATTGCATTGACTGCAATAGCAATCAGTGGGTTTACCGTAAATTAGCCAGGCTGAGATATAGACATAATGTCCTGTGGCTCCGTGGTTGCCCGAAATGCACTGGCAAGTTACGCGGTCTCTATTTCGCTGATTCACCAGGGACGAAAGCTCAAGCTACTCTCTTAGTTGAAGAAAAAATAGTTGAGACTGTGGATTAATATTTGAGAGCATTTACCAGCACACAAAGAATGTTTGGGAAGGAGCCCATAGCTCAAAATTATATCGAGTTGGCGGCAAGCTCACCTCCGCTGCCTGCTCGAACCTTCCAGGAAACTATGAAATCCTGCATGGCAAGGAGAAAACAAAGGCTAAGCTGGTTCTTTTTCAGAGAGAGGTCCTTTATTAGGACTAAAAGGTAGAGAGCCTACATTCGGGGGAGTCTCGCTCTCATGCACCGGAAGCACAAGGGAGATAACGGATACCGGCCTGGAGTTTGGAGAAGTTGATATGTGTGTAGGTATAATTCACTGCACGTATCCGTTCCAACGCTGGAGCGTAAGAACGAGAATAGAACCTGAAATCTGATGATTTGGATTTTACTTGAATTTATCAATTACGAAAATTTGAACTTGTCTTTCCGAAAAAAATTCTCTTTTGTCTTTTCAAGCTCGAAGAGCGTTTTGGCCTTAATTCCTATTGGCCTGGAAACGCATAGGACCCTGGCAGATTTATATTTAGAATAGGTATATTTTTGATACTGCTGGTTGTCATTGTTCTCATTCTCCAGGACTTCCAACAAGCGCTTCTTGCTGCTGAATTTCATCAGGCCAATATTGGGGTCCAGTAGATAGTGCGTTTCACCCATCCTGTATATTCCGATGGCATGGCCACCGGAACTTTCTGTTTGCTTTCTCAGGCTAACGTGAAGGGCCTCCGTCTCATTCAGAAATAAGAGATCACCTTTCAGGAGCGAGGTCAATTCGCCGGTACTATAACAATCCAGACAACCATCATCAGCCAACAATCCCAAATCCTGGTATACCCCCTCTATCCCTTCCATATAACCGTTCTCGCTTTGCCCGGTCATCTTTTTGAGAATATCTTTGTGATAAATTGCGGCCTTCACATAAAAACCTTCCTTGGGCACACTTCCCTTGAGGAATTTCTTCATCTCCATTAAAGGTACAAGGAGATAAGAATCCTTTTTAAAGTAGGAGTCATACTCTTCCTCAACTTTGTGCAGCTTGTCGAAATCTCCCCAGGTCAGTATCCCCAGCTTATAGCTTTGGACACCAAATATCTCTGCAAACCAAGCAATCACTACGCCTGAACATATTCCAGCGGTATTAGAGAAAGACATCACCAGTTCTTCAGTCTTTAACTTTTGTTCTACGGTCATTTTGATATCAGTAGGTTTTTGGATTGTTTGTTTTTGTAGAAATAGCAGGGATTGAGGACCCATACCACATCGGTACATACTCCCGCACAATACATGCTTTATCCAAATTTATTTAGCAAGTTGTATGATTTTAGGGCAGGCATTTTTTAATGCTGTTATTACAACATATTGAAATAATTTGCAAAGTATGATAATTTTATATCACTGAAATTGCAGGATTATAGCAGTTAACCTTCATTTTTCTGGTGATTTTGAATGCGACCTTCGAGCAAGAAAGACGATAAACGAATGGATCTTTTCCGAGAACGGCTGGACCATATCCTGAACCGCAACCATGAACTCTACAGACTGGCTTTACTCATTGACTGGGAGATGCTGGAGAGTGAATTCGGTGAGTTTTATTCTGCCAAAAAAGGTCGTCCCGGAATACCGATCAGACTTCTTGTCGGGCTGAGTTACCTTGGCCATGCCTATGGCTTGTCAGATGAAGCGGTTGTTTCTGGCTGGGTAGAAAATCCGTACTGGCAATACTTCTGTGGTGAGACGTACTTCCAGCACAAGCTCCCCATTGACCCATCATCCATGACACGCTGGCGTAAGCGTATTGGAGAAGAAGGTTGCGAGAAGATCCTTGTTGCCACGTTACAGGCCGGTATCAAAAGCGGAGCGGTAAAAGAGTCGAGTTTAAAGCGTGTCAATGTAGACACGACGGTCCAGCCCAAGGCAGTCAGATACCCAACAGATTCTCGTTCATACAACCGCTGCCGGGAACGGTTGGTCCGCCTGGCATTCAAACATAACGTACCACTGCGCCAAAGTTATGCCAGGCTTGGCCCCAGGGCCTTGAGGAAGGCTGGTTCCTATGCTCATGCCCGTCAGTTCAAACGAGCCAAGAAAGAAGTGCGAAGATTGAAGACCTATCTTGGCCGGGTGTATCGGGATATTCTTCGCAAGATTTTGGATGATCCAGATCTGCATGCCCAGTTTCACGAAGAGCTGGAATTGACAGAACGTATGCTTGCGCAGCAGAAAAAGGACAAGAACAAACTTTACAGCATTCATGGCCCAGAAGTTGAGTGTATTGCCAAGGGCAAGGTCCATAAGAAGTATGAGTTTGGCGTGAAGGTGAGTGTTGCCACAACGAGCCGCGATAATTTTATTGTCGGCATGCAGGCTCTACCAGGCAATCCTTTTGATGGTCACACTCTTTCAGGAGCAATTGAACAGATAAACCGGGTAACCGGAGTAGTTCCGGAACGTTGCTATGTTGACCGTGGTTACCGAGGACATGGTGTTGAATCATCTACAGTTTTCATTTCCGGTCAACGACGAGGAGTGACACCGACGATCAAGCGGGAACTAAGACGTAGGAGTGCAGTGGAGCCAGTCATAGGCCATATGAAGGAAGACGGAAAGCTTGGTAGAAACTGGCTAAAGGGCGGCATCGGAGATAAGATCAATGCACTGCTGTGTGGGGCTGGCCATAATATCAGGATAATCCTCAGAAAGTTGAGGGAGATCCTTTCATTTTTTCTTCTTTTTGTATTTTGGACAAAAAAATGCCAGAGCTAACCTGCTGGGTGGGACGGGAGGAATCAGACTCTTGCAGCTTGAATATGGCCTTTTTCAAGGCCGACTAATTGGATGCAGGTGATTCAACCTGTCATTGCATCCCGGTAATGACATTGTCGCCTGCACCTGGGTGGAATCCTAAAAGAAAAAGGCTGGAAACCTCATTTAAAGAGGATTCCAGCCTTTTGTTTTCATAGGCCCGTTGCCAAGCCTATTGGTTCAGGATTGTCCTTGCCTTAATCCATATCATCTCCTCCAGAGTCGTCTAGCATAGAGTCCATCTCATCATCAGAGAATCCACCTAGGTCGTCACCGAAGTCGTCATCATCGTCGTCGTCATCGCCTTCATCATCGTCATCGTCCCCCTCCTCATCATCGTCATCGTCGTCATCATCGTCTCCGTCCTTATCGTCGCCTTTGCCTTTATCATCATCGTCGTCGCCGTCGTCGTCATTACCGTCTGAAGCCTTTTTATGGCCCTTGGTATCATCGTCATCGCCGTCGTCGTTATCTCCTTCATCTGCATCATCGTCGTCGTCATCATCGTCGTCATCGTCGTCATCGTCATCATCGTCGTCATCGTCATCATCGTCGTCATCGTCGTCATCGTCGTCATC
>CAMYJP010000143.1 GCA_947258675.1 uncultured Desulfobulbaceae bacterium
AGTCTTCAGCAATGGTAACGAATTCAATGAAGCGATATCTGGTCGGATCTTAAGACGGAAAAAGCCTGGTAGGAAGCTATTGGATAAAGCGGTGAATTATGTATTGTGTCCCCGGATACTGCCGGATACTGCCGGATACTGTGATGCACAGGGGATGAACGCCTGGCTCTATTCCGGTGGCGGCCTTGAGTTGTGGCGTGAGATTTATGAGCCACGCAATCTGGTGCCATTCCCAATGGGTAATACTGGGGTGCAGATGGGCGGCTGGTTCCGTAAAAAGATCGAGTCATCTGCAGATCTTAAAGGATTGAAGATGCGCATCCCGGGGCTCGGTGGCAAGGTGATGGCGAAGGCGGGTGTTAACCCCGTGCTGATGTCGGGCGGCGAGATCTACACCGCACTTGAACGCGGCACCATCGATGCCACCGAATGGGTCGGTCCATTTCACGATCTGCGTCTGGGACTCTATCGCGCAGCCAAGCACTACTATTACCCCGGTTGGCATGAGCCGGGCCCAACGCTTGAACTGATCATCAACAAGGCCGCATGGGATGATCTTGCCAAAGAACTACAGATGATCATCGAAACCGCCGCCGCCGCAAGCAACATGTGGATGCTGTCGGAATTTGAAGCGCGTAACCTTGAGGCATTGAATACGCTGAAGGATAAGTACAAAGTGCAGGTCCACCCGTTCCCCAAAGAGGTGATCTCAACCTTGCGCGGCTATACCCGTGAAGTGCTTAATGAAGAAGCAGCGAAAGATGCCACCTTCAAACGCGTGTATGAAGCATATAGTAAATTTAGTGCCAACAACGCGGCGTGGAGTGAGATTTCAGAAGCGGCATATGCGAATGCGTTGAAGGAGTGATGTGAAATTATTGTTTACGGTTTTGGCCGGTGTCCAGTAATAACTCTGATCTCATTGATGCCAAAAATCCAGCTGACATAGCGCTGTTTGGTACGAAGGGTGTAGTGATGGTAGCGAAGCGTTTCGTGTACCTGATCCATCAGCCGGGTGGCTTTAGGCATAAACTGACCTCGCGCACGGCGCTTTACTTCAGACATAGAAACCTCCTTGTTTCTTTCTGATGCTACCTATTATGTGAATATTAGTAATAGGTAGAATCGCATAGTCCGTTTGATTTTGCTAATCTCTACAGGAGTCTCGAGGTGATTATGTCTTTTTTCTGTACAAGTTATTCCACAAAAACCTCTATATTACCAAGTTAGTCATCAAAGGAGGAATCGTGCCAACATCTGAGATAACTCAACAGCAATATGATGATGTTCATTTTCCTGAAAAAAAAAGGGAAAAGGCTCTAGAGCACGCACTAGATATCCGTAAATTTGAGATAGAACTTTACTGGAAGCGGGCTACATATTTTTGGACCTTTATTGGTGCTACGTTTGCGGGCTATATTGCAGTTCAAGCATCGACAGCTTCAAATAAGCAAGATTTAGCTGTTATTTTGTCCTGTTTAGGTTTTGTTTTCTCTGTAGCTTGGCTTTGTGTAAACCGAGGAAGTAAGCAGTGGCAAGAAAACTGGGAGAACCACGTCGATTCATTGGAGGATGATGTTACTGGGCCTTTGTATAAGGTGATTCTAACTAGGGCGGATCCCGTAGGTCTGAAAGAAAAAAGTATGCATTTAATTACTGGGCCATCACCTTTCTCAGTATCAAAAATAAATCAAATAATCAGCATATATATTTCAGCATTATGGGTATGTCTATTGATTTACTCGTTGCCAGACTTTAACTTTTCCGCAGACTTTAACCATCTTTATGTTTCTATAATAAGCATTAGTATAATCTCCAGCATTTTGTTCTTCTGGCTGGGTCGTACGTATGGTGGTGGTTTTTGGCATAAAGGCTCTATTCGCACAACTGAGATAAAAAATGACTAACAAGGCAATTAAAAATCGCCCACAAAAAGCGTGGGCTGGACTCGCTAACGCTCGCCTTTTATTGCGGCGTTAGGCTGATTAGATGCACATCAATCTTATAATCACAGGCTCATACTAAAGCAATGAATAAGCTTCCGCCCTTCCCCGAATCGAATCCAGAGTTGCTCACACAATGGCATTATGAAAAGAATGGTGACATTGATCCATACACTATCACTGCTGGTTCCTCGAGAAAAGTATGGTGGAGATGTGAAAAAGGACATGAATGGGAATCAAATTTGTCTAATAGGGCAAGAAAAGGCAAGGGATGTCCTTTTTGTAAGTCAAAAGTTGCCAGCCCAGAAGAATCGTTTGCCGGGAAATTTCCACAGCTCTTAGCCGAATGGCATCCAACAAAAAACAAAAGCCTTGATCCTTATGAAATTTCTGTGGGTAGCGGAAAGCGGATATGGTGGCAGTGTCAAAATAACACTGACCATGAATGGGTAACAAGTGTAACAAACAGAACCAAGAATGATGCTGGATGCCCACATTGCCGAATGGATCAGGGCAGTCTAGCGAATAATTATCCAGAAATCACCAAGGAGTGGATGCATGAAAAGAACTTACCGCTTACACCAGATAATGTAACTGAAAAAAGTGGTAAAAAAGTTTGGTGGAAATGTAATGAGTGCATGCATGAGTGGCAGGCTGTAGTGAGAAATCGAACATTACTTTCAACTCCTTGCCCACTTTGTTCGAAGAACGAAGCTATTTTGAAGTCAAAAACAAACAAGGAAAAGCGACTTGAAGAAAGTTTAGATGACTATTCTTATGATATAAATGACAGGCTGCAATTAAACCTACAGGAAATGCATTCTATTTTTCGAGACCATCTTCGCGTGGATTCGGACGCTAGGTCTATTGGCTCTATGTTTTCACCAAGAATGCTGAGTAAGATTGATGCATCACCATACTATCAAAGGAACTATGTCTGGGATAAGGATAAAGCCACATACTTAATTGAGAGTCTTCTAATGGGTACTGAGATACCCCCGTTAATTTTCTATGAAACACCATCTGGAATTGAAATTATTGATGGCAAACAAAGATTTGAAACAATAAAGAGATTCCAGGATGGAGCATTGAGCCTTTCTTCTAGAGGCCTTTACAATCTAAAGTCACTAGCTAACAAGTCTTTCCCGGAAATTGAACCCGACCTAAAAGAATACTTTTTTGACACTAAAGTTCGGGTAGTAAAATACTCTGTAATTGACCAAAATAGATTTAGTGAAAAAAATCAAGACCTACTAAAGAAAGAAATATTCAGGAGATATAACTCGGGAATTACGCCGCTTAAGCGCGTAGAAGTTGAAAGAGCTGTTTTTATTGACGATGAGCCCACTATATATTTCAAAAAACAGTTTAATAAAAACAAAGCGCTTCATCGGTCTTTTCAAAATATATTTTTTGATGAAACAGATGAAGAAAAGATAATAAAACCCATCACGCTAGAAAAGTCACTACAGTACATTAGATTTCTTTTGGTTTGCACGGAAATGCCAATAGTATCTACTAGACGAAAGCTATTGCTAGATCAATTCTACGACTATTACTCACAGACCAGTCGAGATGTTCAAGCCTTATACAAAGATTTTCTTTCAAATATCCGTGTACTAAATGAGGTTGCACAGGCGTGTAAATCCCAAAACCTTGAAACTAACAAGTATTATTTTGAAGTAGCATTTTGGATATTAAACATTTTAAAGAAGGAAGGTTTAACTGACCTTAAGAATATTGAGAGTATAACAAATGAATTGATTACATATTTAAAGTCAAATGTTAAATACTTTGTCTCTGATGAGGAGAAGTTTTTCTACGGTAGCTTCTTGGATCGTTTTACATCAGCAGCTGAATATTTTGGCAACAAACACCAAAAAGATTTTTCTGTTTATATTTCAAGTAGCGAGAAGTTAAAGCAGTTTAAAGAAGTGCAAAATGCTTTGGCGGACGATGCAAAAGATAATGAGTATTTAGTAAGAATCGAAAGACAAGAAGCTATCCCATATATGATTGATGATATTTGCACACTCATGAATCGTGAAAAATTTATAGTGAGGCCTTCTTACCAGCGAGGCGAAGTTATAAACAAAGCAAAATCTAGTGCAATTATAGAGAGCATGCTACTAGGTATAAAGCTACCACCTTTGTTCGTATTCAAACGAAAAGATGGAGTAAGAGAGGTTATTGATGGACAGCAACGCATATTGTCAATCTTAGGTTATATGAATCAAGAATATCTAGATTTAAATGGATTACGACAGAAATCTACTAAGCATGGCTACAAACTTACTAAGCTAAGCATATTATCTGAACTCAATGGTGTTGCCTTTGATGATTTAGAGGCGGATATGCAGGAAGTAATTTGGGATTATTCGTTATCTATGATTGTTATTGATGAGATCATTAATCCTGAATTCGACCCCGTTGATTTATATGTAAGAATTAACAGTCGACCTTTCCCTATAAAGGAAAACACCTTCGAGATGTGGAATTCATATATTGATCGGGACATCATAGAACGAATAAAATCTTCATCAAAGCGCACAGAGTCATGGTTCTATTTGACAAAAAATAATGTAAGAATGAAAAATGAAGAGCTCTTTGCAATACTTAGTTGTATAAGTGCCATCCATCAATCAGCAGATGATGAAAAAAAATATGCATTTATTGATCTTTTTGATCGAATGGGGTCTGTAAGCGTACGAATCAAAGATAAAAGTCTATTTACCAGGCTTCTGAATACTGCCAGCGTGGATAAAGATGAAGAAAAACATCTATTCGATAGTATAAAAATTATGGAAGCTTTCGTCAGAAAAATAAGAATGTTACTGATTTCTGAGGACACAGATAATGTGGAGTCATTTCTTGATAAAAAGCTAACCAGCCTTTTTAATACAAAAAATAAGAAATATTATGCCAGGAAACTACAAGACTTTTACGCTCTCTGGTTCATTCTTCATGAAATTAATATGGAGATGATAAGATTTCATCGGGATGAAATAGCAACAGTGCTATCTGAAATATTCCGCTTTATGAAGGAAGATATAAAATCAGAGGAAGAAACAAGATCACACGTATTTGACATAATGGTAAGGGACTTTAGGTCTAAGTATTCTGCTGAGAATAGGCAGATAAAATTAAGTGCGGCAGAGACAAAGCAGTTATTAAGTAAGCAGCTTAATAAGTGTCCAATATGCAACTGTCCAATATACTTTGGAGATGAAATAGAGATTGATCATATTACGCCCTTGAGTATCGGTGGCGAAGATAACAAAGATAATTTGCAGGCCGCGCACAAGTCTTGCAATCGAAAAAAAGGAGCAAGGAGATAGAACAGCCTAACATCTATATGACCGCCCCTGTCAATAGCACGAGCCAACCTAAAACCAGAGAATAATCCTTGGTTTTTTTATAAGTGCCAGTCACGTTCCTGCTGCGAACCTGTTAAACGGTTTTGCAGAGTAACTGCAAACAAACATCTATCATCAGCCGATGAAGCGCTTACGCGCTTCATCGGTGTTGTTCAGTTAAGAACAACGTACTACAGTAATTGAGTAATTGAGTAATTGAGTAATTGAGTAATTGAGTAATTGGGGTCAGTGTAAAATTACAAGTTAATGAAATACCTCTTCCCGGGTTTCGCTAAAAGCTCAACCCAGGCTACATATAAAACAGTCCCGACTAAAATAGCCGGGGCTGATCCGCAAACTTAGAGGTATGAGGAGAAAAACGGGACCCCTAAGGCTGGCGAATTCTACTGACTGCTA
>CAMYJP010000144.1 GCA_947258675.1 uncultured Desulfobulbaceae bacterium
CTGCATCATGTCATTGTGCGAGGAATTGAAAAGCGCCGGATTGTCAACGATGTTGCCGACCGTAAAAGCTTTGTAAAGCGTCTAGGAGCGCTTTCAGCCGATACGAAGATCACCATCTATGCCTGGGCGCTGATGACGAATCATGCGCACATTCTTTTGCGCAGCTCGGAAATTGGTCTTTCCGGATTTATGCGTCGGCTCCTGACCGGTTATGCCGTTTCGTATAATCGGCGTCATCGTCGCTGGGGTTATTTATTTCAAAACCGTTATAAGTCGATTGTCTGCGATGAAGATGCCTATTTTACAGAACTGGTACGGTATATTCATTTAAATCCGTTGCGGGCGAAATTGGTTAAGAGTTTAGCCCAACTGGATCGTTACCGCTGGAGTGGTCATAGTGTCTTGATGGGTATTATTAAAAATGACTGGCAGGATTGCGACTACGTTCTGAAATATTTTGGCAAAAAGGAAGGTGTGGCCAAGAAAGCCTATCGCAACTATGTCATAAAGGCTATCGATGAAGGTCGGCGGCCCGAGCTTGTTGGCGGGGGGTTAATCCGTTCCTTAGGTGGTTGGTCGGCAGTGAAAGCCATGCGTCGTTCAGGGGATCGTGAATTGAGTGATGAACGGATTTTAGGCAGTGGTGAATTTGTCGAGCGGATCATCAAAGAAGCTGAAGCCAATATCCAACATCAGCTGCCGGCCAAGGAACATCATCAAAAGATTGAAGAGTTTATAGCCCGAATTTGTAGAAGTGAAAATGTATCGATTGCAGAATTAAACGCGGGCAGCCGGCGCAGAGAGGTAAGTGGGGTTCGAGCCCGGATAGCGATTGGACTGGTAAAGAGGCATGGGGTTTCATTAGCCGAAGTTGCCAGGCGGGTTGGGATATCCACCTCGGGCGTGGCGAAAATCCTAAAACGGGTGAAAAATTAAGTCAAGCAAATCAAAAACGTCCCCTATTTTTTCTCATAAATATGCTGAAGCAATGCGTTCAGGTGGAAATAAAGACGTTACTGTAAAAATACTGGCAGACCATAACCACATATTCCTTGAAGATCGTGACGGAAGAAAAAGCGGTTATTTAGAACTGGTAAAGCACACAAATCAACTATCAGAATTTGTGCTGAAAATTATAACGGATTGGGTCACAAGCCGGCTAGCTCCATAGACAGCTCTTAACTTCTTTGATTCTACTGTTTATATGCAAAAAATTTATCTTTCAAATCTGCAGATATCCAACTAATCATTACTTTTGAATCTCCAAAAAACATGTGATTTTGCAGATACTGCCATGATATCATTGCGGAACACAAATTATTAATTCTTTGTTTTTTGATTTACATGCTTTTAAAAAGCAAATTCTTATCATTTAATTTGATTTTTACAATCTATCTAAATGAGGTAAGCAATGAATAATTCAATACAAAGAATCCTTTTTCTGCTGGTAGCGCTACTTAGCGTGATGGCAGCGACACCGGCAAAAAGTGAAATCGAGAATGTCGTTAAGTCTTTATCGGTTAAGTCAGGCGGCACCTTGACCATCGAAAGTGATCAAGGGTCAATTAAAGTCGAAACGTGGGACAAACAAACGGTAGAAGTTTTAGTTGAAAAAAAAGTTAGAAAACAAAAACAGTTGGATGGTTTCAAGGTTAATTTTGATCAAAAAGGCAACGACATATTTGTTGAAGGTGATGGCGACTCCAACAACAAGGTTTCGGTTAAATTTATCATAAAGGTCCCACAAGAATTTAATTTTGATTTAAAAACTGGTGGTGGCTCTATCGGTGTTGCCGATATCAGTGGAGAAATCAAAGTAAATACCAGCGGCGGAAGTATTAGTATTGGCAATGTTACTCAGGGTAATGTTGATGCCAATACATCAGGTGGTAATATTAAAGTGGGCGATGTCGATGGAAATCTCAAAGTAGATACTTCTGGCGGAAACATTCAATTAGGTAAAATTAATGGTAAATCCTCAATCGACACATCAGGCGGCAGCATTACTTTAGAACAAGGCGGAAGCGACGTTAAGGCTGAAACTTCGGGTGGCAGCATCAAAATTGGGCCGGTTAAAGGTAAAGTCGACGTGGACACATCAGGTGGCAGTATTCGAATTGGTATGGCAGATGACGATGTTATCGCAAACACTTCCGGCGGCGCTATTAAAGTTGAAGGTAGTAAAGGCAGCGTTAACATAGGCTCTTCAGGTGGAAATCTTTTTGTTGGCAGCAGTGGCGGCCCTGTTAAAGCAGAAACCTCCGGTGGCAGCATCAAAATTTTACAAGCAAGAGGCTTTATTGAAGCGGATACTTCTGGCGGCAAAATAGAAGCCGAGATGATTATTGCTAATAAAAATGTAGACACCCATGTAAACTTAGATTCCTCAGGCGGATCGATAACCTTGCATATACCTGAGAGCCTAGCGGCAAGCGTATCTGCAACGCTGAAAATCACTCGTAGCGCCAAGCGTGACTATCGGATCTATTCGGATTTTCCATTAACCATTAAAGGAGAGAACAGTAATAAGATTACAGCTAAAGGGGATATTAATGATGGTGGTGATAAGATCACATTAAGCACCACAAATGGTGATATTCATATTAAAATGTTGGAAGAATGATTCGTTTTACTAGAACCTATCTCAAAAAAGACTAAACATAAGAAGCTGATTATGTAATAAAATCAACGTCCTGATTTTCTATTTTTGAGACTGGTGATATATGCAATGATATCTGTAAAAAAATTGTGACTCTCAAAAGTACCGACATAAGTAAACGTATACCCTCAAGCAATAAATCGTATGATCTGCGATAAAAACAAAGTAACAAGCGCCTAAGAGCCCTGTGATATACAAATTATATACCAACGGAAAGGGGTGAGTCTATCAATCTGAATTTTCGAATTTTGGTATTCAAAACTCCATTTTTTTGATTTCGGATTTGACACCTGATTCCCTGATAAAATAGGGTGCATGTATTCAAAAAGTATCTGCATTAATCGGATAAAATCAGATAGTTGGACTTCTGGCAAGCTATACCCAGGTTCGATATCCATCAAATTTTCATCAAAATCGTTAAGTATCACAACTTTTGGCCGTAGTGGGATAATCTCAATTAAATCTGCATTTTGGGGCTTTGGTGACGAGCTGCCGGTAGAAGCCCAATAGATGATTATTAAGAATAGTACAAGGGTTCTTATGTGGATCCATATAAGAACCTATGATAATATTCTCAAAGATATGCAAGGATATGATTCGTTAGGATATATTTGCTTGATCGTCGCTTCAGGAACAAGGTGTTATGCTGACCGGAATCCGGTGGCAGCATCTTATACCGATCCGTATAATCATTATCAAAATATTAATTAACGTAGGAATTGAATGATTATTGATGCACACGCCCATGCTTGCGGTGCTTTTCTAAATGGGAAGGACATAATAGAGATACTCAACAAGAATAATGTCGCTCAAATTGTACTTGTCCCCGGCGAATTAGGAAGCGACAAAAGTTATTTTCTACCCGAATTGGCGGCTAAATTTCCAAGCACAGATGTTGTTTCATTCACCAATTTAATAACAAAAATGGTTATTGGTATTTCGGGCAAAGCGAAACAAATCGGTGAAGGTAATGCATATGTTTATTCCTTGGCAAAGGAATATCCTGACAGGATTATTCAATTCTATTGGGTGAGGCTTTCATTGTCTAATGCATTAGAAAACCTTGAACGACATTATGCCGAATATGGATTCAAGGGAATAAAATTTCACCAGTGCTGGGAATCTTTTAAAGTAGGCTCTGATAACTTCCATAAGGTTGCGGAGTGGGCGGTTTCAAAAGATCTTCCGATATTTATACATCTATTTTCAAAAAACCAGGCTACTCAATTAGCAAAATACATAAAAGTATTTTCTAAAACGATTTTCATAATCGGACATCTTTTCGGCCTTGAGCGTTATATAGAAGCAGGTATTAATTCCGATAACATTTTTTTTGAGATTTCAACACCACAACTAGTATCTATACAACGATTAAAGAAAGCAATACAACACTTTGGAGCTAAAAGAATATTAATGGGCTCAGACACTCCATACGGACAAAATAATCTAGAATTGAATATAAAAAGAATTAGGACTCTTAATATTCCCGATGAAGAGAAGAACTTAATTCTCGGTAATAACATGAAAAAATTACTGAAGATTTCATAATTATATAACAATCCACCTGACCTGTGGGCTAGCGTTATTTTCCAACGTTTTCAGTAGATATAAAAGTTTTTGCCGTTACCAAAGTTTATCAACCCCCAAAGGGCAAGTGACTTTGGCGTTAGGCCTTTGGCTAGCTAATCAGTTTCATGGAGATGAAAATGAGCAATAAATTGGATACTGAAGACAAATCTCTGAGGAATTTTTTTATAATTGCTTTTCTTCTCCCAATAGCTGCTACAGTTTTGGTGACCTTGAAAGATGGTTTGCAGACTGGACTTGTAACAACTCAAATTTCTGCATTGGCAATGGTTGTTGTGATGTCCATGGTCCATGCGCCTACAATTGCTGCATTGATTGTTGTTTATGGTGATGAAGGATCTCAAGGCATTAAAAATCTATTTCGACAACTGAAATACTGGGGATTCAAAAGTAAATGGTATTTGAGGGCTCTTTTGATATTTCCGTTATCTATTTTGGCATCCCTATTATTGATGTCTTTATATTCTCAAAGATTTACCCCTGTATTTTCCTTAAGCATTCTTGCTATTGGCACCTTCTTTAGTGCTCTTTGGGAAGAAGTTGGTTGGACCGGTTATGCCATTCCCCGGATGCTGAAAAGATTTCGCCCTTTGAAAACGGGAGTATTACTTGGAGTTATTCATACTTTCTGGCATCTTGCTGCAGATTATTGGGGATCTGGAGTTTTTTATGGGAAACTTTATGCAATTCACTTTTTACTTTGGATGGTGGGTCTAATTGTGCTGCGTATTATTATTCTGTGGATATATATTCGAACCAAAAGTGTGGTGATAGGTTGGCTTACTCATTTCAGCTACACTGGGGGTCTGACATTATTTGTATCATTGACATTTTCTGCGGTTGAAACAATACTTTGGAATTCTGCATTTGTCTTTGTTTTACTTTTGGTTATAGTGGGTTTAGTTTCAACGAATAAGGATTTTCGTGATTTTTGGAAAAGCGGACTTAATGAAGTTAAGCAATAACAGCAGAAGGCCTAACACAGCGTGTAGCGGACTGGTGGGGATTCGTCCCGCTAAAATAGCTGTTTTCTTCATATATAAATTGTTCAGATTTGACGCCAAATCCACAATCTGCCCCACCGCCGCTAACGCTCACCGTTCAACAATTCCAAGTGGTAAGCTTCCGGGCCTTTGGAGATACGCTCAACCTACCAGATATTGTGGTCCCTAAATATTTGAAGAAACCGGTGATATCCAACAAAGCTGGAATAATCAAGAGCCAAAAAACCTTGTGATATCATCAATTCCGGTTCTTACAGGTTCGGTGGTGCTTTCTGCTGTGTATCAACAGGATTTGACCAACTGGTTTTTAGGGATATACATTTTATATCATAAAGGCTAATAACAGCTCTGAAGTGACGATTCCGGCTTTAAATTCAGTCGATTCATGGCCCGATTGGGGCTTGCTTTCCACATAATTCCAGCCTAAAATCAAACCAACTTTGATCTGATCAAACCATCCTGGTCCAGAGGGCCCGGCTTTGACTTAAGCCCAGAGGGCACGATTTAGACAAATACGATCGATAAAATTCGAAATCCGAATATCGAAATTCGAAACAAATTCCAATATCAAAGCCTCTAATGACAAAAACAGCCTTTACGTCGCAATACCGGGTATGTATTTTGTTTGGATCATTTTAATTTTGGTCATTCGATATTGTTTCGTTTTTCGGATTTCGTGCTTCGAATTTAAAAACTCTTTATTTAATAAGGCAGAGCCAATGATCTCTGACCTGGCACAGCTTCCGGCCCGTAGGGCCTACAGCCCGGCTTCCAGCTCGTAGAGCCTACAGCTCGGAGAGAGGGAGGACCAGGTTTTCGTTGACAGAATAAAATTGTCCTACGGCAGCATCGGTTACATTTTTTTGTATGCAGTTCCGAATTTTTTTAATGGAATGCGGCTATCCCGGTGATCTCCTGGCCCAGAACCAGGGTGTGCATGCCGGCGGTTCCCTCCAGCGTACTGATGGCCTCCAGGTCGCAAAGATGGCGGATAATGTGATGATCGGCCAGGATACCGCGTGCCCCGGTGATATCCCGCGCCATGCGCGCTATTTTTAAGGCCTCGCGAACATTATTCAACTTGGCCAGCGAAATTTGCGGCGGTTTGGCCTGGTGGTCGTCGAGCATCCGGCCCAGATGAAAACTGACAAGCTGGGCCTTGGTAATTTCAACCAGCATGCGGGCCAATTGATCCTG
>CAMYJP010000145.1 GCA_947258675.1 uncultured Desulfobulbaceae bacterium
ATAGATAAATTTCAGACCCTTTACAGGAATGCTTCTGTGTAAAGCATATATGCTGCAGATACGTTATGAAACTACCATGAAAATTTTTATTGATAATGGTCTAATCCCAAACTTAATAGTGTAACCATCCGGAAAGGCTTTTTTTCGGATGGTTACTAAATAAAGGTTAGGATATTGGGGGAGTTTTACAGGCACTCTTGGATGGCTCCTGACTGTCGCTTCAACAAATTAATTTAGAGAGAATTATGGCAAAAAAGAAAATTCCTCTTTCAGAAAGAATAATCCTTGCCTTGGATGTTGACACTCCTAAAAATGCTAAAGAATTAGTCAGGAAGACAGAATCGGAGATCTCATTTTATAAAGTTGGCTTGCAGCTTTTTCTCGCCAATGGATTTCAAATAGTAGATTGGATAAAAGGGCGCGGACATAAGGTGATGCTGGACCTAAAGTTTTTTGACATACCTGAAACCGTTAAACAAGCAGTTTCTCAATGCAATGATCGAGGTGTGAGTTTTGTCACAGTGCATGGCAACGATCCAATTATTCGAGCCGCAGTGGAAGCCAGGGGTGATCTTGCAGTCCTAGCAGTAACTGTTTTGACAAGCTTTGGCGAAGAAGACATGCATGAAATGGGTATGTCGAAGAAGGTGGAAGACCTTGTTTATTTTAGAGCCAAGAGGGCTTTGGAGCTGGGGTGCAATGGTGTTGTTTCTTCCGGCCTTGAGGCAGCCCGTCTCAGAAAGAGTCTTGGTGATAAATTATTAATAGTTACTCCAGGAATCAGGCCGGGGACAAATGTGTCTGATAAAGGTGATGATCAGAAAAGGATTGTTACTGCCAGACAGGCAATTGCTAATGGAGCGGACCATGTTGTGGTCGGCCGTCCAATAAGTAAGGCAGTCGATCCTCTTGCGGTAATTAACTCTCTGCAAAATGGAATCAAGGAAGGGTTGATGGCGTCGCAAAAAGTCCGATCTACGGTGTCGTAGCTCATTTTTGGTCGCTCGGCATACCATATGTATGGCCTCGCTCGCAAAAATACACACTACTCCCCGGAGTCTGCGCTTACCTGTATATCGAAATTTTTGCTTAGCCATCTCATGACTTTTTGCTAGAGCATCAAGGGTTGACTAAGGGTAATAATGAAGATTGAAAAATAAAGAATGAAAAGATTGAATTACAACACATTGAGATTATGCTATTTCCTCGAGCCTTCTAAAATACCCAAAGAGCCCCTTGTAACACCAACCAGCTGAAAATTCCTGCAATAACATCATCAAGCATAATACCGATGCCTCCATGGATTCTCTGATCGACCCACCGAATTGGAAAAGGTTTTAGGATATCAAAAAATCTGAATATCATAAAACCCAAAAGCCAAACTGGGATTTGTGGAGGAGCTGCGGTCAATGTGATCAGGATGCCAACAATTTCATCAATTACTACCGGTTGTGGGTCTTTTTGATTGAGAATTTTTTCAGCGGATCCGGCAACCCAGAAACCAATGAAAAGCATTCCTGCTAGTATAAAGAGGTAATTTGATAAGGAAAAGTGATTTAAAAAAAGAAAATAGAGGAGAAGCCCTACCAAGGAACCACATGTGCCAGGGGCTTTGGGTATATATCCAGAATAAAACCCAGTCGCAAGCATCATAATTAGTTGGGTCATTATTTATTGCTTCCTTTATCATCCTCAACAAAACCCTCCAGAGACTGGCCGGCAACAGTTGAATAGATTCTGTTCAAAGGTATGCCGTTTTTCATGGCTATAATGCGGCAATCTTCGTATTCAGGATATATTACCGGTCCCCCAGGTGTTAAAACTTTTTTTGCTTTAATCCCCCCCCATGGTGTATCAACTTTACCAAGTGAACGAGGCAGGGTTACCCGTTTTTCCCTTCTGTATCGCAATCCAATTGCCGTAGTTTCTGAAAGTATGCAATCTTTTAGTGATTGCGCATGGGCTGGAGAGCAAATAATCTGAAGTAAAAACCCCGGCCTTCCTTTTTTCATTTGAACAGCAGTGATAGTTACATCAAGGGCTCCTTTGGCAAAAAACTGTTCCATGAGATAAGGAAACACCTCCGGTGAACAGTCATCTATATTAGTTTCAATCACCTCAACTTCTTGGGCCTCATCCGGATTCTCCTCATTCCCAAGGATCAGGCGGAAAAGGTTGGGTTTATTGCCTTGGAGTTTATAGCTTCCAGCGCCATACCCTGTTTGTTGGACAGACATAGGTGGGAATTGGCCAAAAGAATGGCTTAAAGAGCGAATGAGGGCTGCACCTGTTGGGGTTACCAATTCTTGACTTTCTTCAAGACCATATACTGGAGTATTTTTCAAAATTTCGCAGACAGCTGGTGCAGGTACGGGTAATAAACCATGGTCACATTTGACCCAGCCCCGCGGCATTGGAAGGGGAGAAGAAACAAGCCTGTTTACACCAAAATGTCTGAGCCCGGTAACAGTACCAACGATGTCAACTATTGTATCGACCGCTCCAACTTCATGGAAGTGAACATCTTCCATACGGCAGCCGTGGACATCAGCTTCAGCTTTGGCGAGCAAGTTGAATACGGCAAGAGATTGCTCCTTTATAGTATCTTCCAGGTTGCTCTGCTTCAGGAGCGTTTTTATTTCTATCCATTTCCTCGGTGATTGATTGATATCAGCCTGTATTTCAACTTTAGTGGATTTTATTCCGTATTCATGATGTGGTTCGACAACAAGCTGGAAATCAATGTCTTTTAGTTTTGATAATTCTTTCAGGAGTATCTTTTCCTCCATACCGCAATCAATAAGAGCGCCCAGAAACATATCTCCGCTTATCCCCGAAAAACAGTCTGCATAAGCAATGGTCGAAGTGGATTTGTTGGCCGTTGGATATACTTTCATTGATTTTTAACTCTATTCATCTTCAGCACTATTATTGTATTGATTCAGGAAGGCCAGTATATTTTTTCTGTAAATATAACATGGCAGTGATATGGCAATGGATACTACTAGTAGCAGCAGAAGTTGATAATATTCTTCCTGGTAGACTTTGGCGCCTTGAAATGACAACATAAGTGTGCCAGGGATACGGGCGATACCCGCTATAAAGAGGAAAACTTTAAAAGGCATTAAACTCATGCCCAACAGATAAGAAAGAATATCTTTAGGGAATCCGGGAAAAAGAAACAGGACAAAAGGAATAGTAAATTCACCTTTATGAACCAGATGGTGGAAAGTTCGATAGATCTTTGTTCCTTGATATCTGTCCCGTAGCATATCTTTGAAGAGGTGCCCAATTGAAAATGCTATCCCAGACCCGACAGTCAGCGCAACAGTCGAATATATAAAGCCGGGAAAAGCTCCAAAAAGGTAGCCTCCCAGGGCTCCGGTGGCTTCTCCGGGAACCGGCGCAAAAACAACTTGGAGTATCTGAATAAGAATAAATAGCAGAGGAGCAACTGGGCCGTATTCAAGGACAGTATCCCTGAGATGATCTCCACTGGCCAGAATTTTCTCTAGATGTGATAACAATTGAGCCAGAGTAATCTCGGTATAAGAGAAAAGAAAAAAACAGGAGGCAATGGCCGTGATCCCTAATATAATCAGAACATTTCTTGTGGTTTTTTGTGGTGGTTGATCATTCATACAACAGAAAAGAAGAAAGATTTAAGCAATGAGTCGTGTCCCTGTCTTCAACGGACGACCTCGGAGGTAAGCATCTGCGGGCATCCGCCTACCTCCCTCTGGCTGGACTTCTTGGATCAAAAGATACCCTTTGCCAGTGGCGATTACTAATCCATCAGCATCTGCACGGCATAGCATGCCTGGTTCAATGATCAACCCTTGGGAAGCAGTTTCTTTTTCTATGAAAGAACATTCAGAAGAGAAATCTATAACCTTTGGAGAAAATATTTTTAATTTTTTACCATCAACAAGTACATACGTGAGAGGCCATGGGTCAAGGCCACGGACAAGACAACTTATCTCAAGGGCAGATTTGTTCCAGTCCACTTCTCCAAGTTCTTTAGTCAGTGGCGGGGCGAGTGTAGCTTGTCGATCATCTTGTTTGATTCTGACCAGTCTGTCATCATGGAGCAAATCAATGGCCTTTATCAGTGCATGGCCGCCAAGCTCTGCCATTTTATTCATAAGGGTTCCGGTTGTATCATGTTGATCAATGAGGAGTTTTTCCTGCAAAAGAATATCACCGGTATCCAGTCCTTCATCCATCTGCATGATAGTAACGCCTGTTGTTGTTTCTCCGTTAATTAGAGCCCATTGGATAGGGGCTGCTCCTCTGTATTTAGGTAATAGT
Organism: uncultured Desulfobulbaceae bacterium; assembly: GCA_947258675.1. Next base: position 4,312 of record CAMYJP010000145.1, read on the forward strand.
GAGCCATGAATATTAATTGTTCCAAGTGGAGGCATATTGAGAAGTTTACCCGGAAGAATTCTGCCGTAAGCAGCGACTATGATTAAGTCGGGCTGGAAAGTTATAAGCTGGGCCAGGAAATCCCCGTCTTTGAGTTTTTTGGGCTGTAACAAGGGGATGCCGAATCGTCCGGCCAGTTTTTTAACTGGGGAAGGGGTGAGCTTCCTTCCTCTCCCTTTAGGCCTGTCTGGTTGGGTAACAACCGCAACGATATTTTCACCGTGAGCATGAAGAGCATCAAGCGCAGGGACGGCAAAATTCGGAGTTCCCATGAATATGATTCTAAATGAATTTTTGATCATGGATTATATACTATTAGAACACGGATTTATTTCAACTGTCTGGTTACCAGTCTTTCAAGTGAAGTGATACCAGGTAGTTTTCGACAAAAATTAACCCGTTATCGCCGCCATTTCTTCTTCTTGCTGATTTTTAAGCTCTTTCTTCAGCCTTTTTTTATAAAGAGTGCGCTTTAGAGAACTTAAATGGTCAATGAAAAGTATACCGTTCAAATGGTCTACTTCATGTTGAATAACTCTGGCAAAATGGTCTTCGGCTTCAAATTCTCTTGTTTTGCCATCAATGTCTTGAACCTTGACTTTGATTTTCTGAAAGCGTTTTACCTTTGCAGAGAAATCAAGAACGCTCAGGCAGCCTTCGTCGCCAGTCTGAGAACCTTCACAGTCAAATATCTCGGGGTTGATTAAGGCCAGGAAATCCTTTTCCTCTTTGCTGGGTGAGATGTCAATAACCACGACCTGCAGAGAAACGCCAATCTGGTTTGCAGCCAGTCCAGCACCAGGAGCAGCATACATGGTCTCTGCCAGTTCTGCCACAAGCTCTTTCAATTCATCGCCAAACGTGTCAACAGGCTTTGTCTTTTTACGTAATATCGGATTTGGATATGTAATAATTGTTTTTACAGCCATGTCAGAAAAAACTCATATGCTATGGTTCATGCTTTTATAAAAAGAAAAAATTGTATTAATAGTTGTCAATAATAAAAAAATATAAGCATTCTCTAATCTTTTGCGCTAATTGGTTCTGGAAATGTACAGGAAAACTGCGTTGAAGACCAGGAAAAAGAAGGATAAAGCTGAATGGTACCGTGGCTAATGGATGTTTTGTTGTATTGACAACTAATTTTGTGTATTGTCCTGACTCTCTTAGTTGTGGGCCGACTTTGAGGGTACTTTCTGGAGGATCAAGACCTTTTATCACCCAATCCATATTTTAAACAACCATAATAAGTTCAATTACAACATTTAATATGCGTTGGATCTTATTGCTAATAGCGTATCTTGTCGGTTCAATCCCTTTTGGTTTACTTTTTGCCAAAGGCAA
>CAMYJP010000146.1 GCA_947258675.1 uncultured Desulfobulbaceae bacterium
GCATCCCTTATTTCGGATGCAGCAGTCCGATATTCTTCAGCCTTGTCATCTTCGCCAAAAACCATGCAGAATAAAGATGCAGCAGTTAATCCACCAAAAACAGAGCCAACCGTAAAGCTCAATATTCCATGTCTTTCTTCCCAAAGATCATATGAAGAATCAGGTAAACCGGTCTCCTGGTCCCGATACTGACACATAAAATCCGCGGCATTGTATAGGAGATGACGATACAGCGGCTTACTGAAATCAATATCACGAAAGAGAACGAAATGATTCCACAGAGACCAAAGAACTAATGCAGTTTCATCTTCTTGAATGGGCAGTTGATCACGATTATTCTTAGACCAGGGATGCCATGAAGAAGCAAGGGTGCCGTCCGGATTATACTTGTGGAGGAAGTATCCTCCTTTGGTAATCGTTTTAGCGGCAAAATTGTAAAATCGTTGTGTGATAATCGGGTACCCAGCAACATCGAGTGCGTTAGCTACAAGTGCACCATCTCGAGGCCATATGTAAGAATATGTGTCTCGATTGAATTGGACAACATCAGAATCATTTGCCGCAATAATACCACCTTCAGCATCAATCTGGGTGTTGACGAGGAGAAGGCTTCTTTTATAGAGATTTCTAATTTTTTCAGAAAAAGAATCGAGTTCCGGCGTTTCTTTATGAACCCAGAGCTTCCAATAATCGCCTGTACGTTTGATCAGTTGTGCCGGACTTTTATATTTGACAATTTCATCAAGGCGACGGGTTTCATCCCAGTTTTTAGCAGCTGACAACCAGTAATATCCAGTGCCGGTGGAAAATTGGTCTACTTGCAGGTGCAATGCAATAACTGAGTCTACTGTGCCCTGGGCAATTGTGTTTCCGGAAAGATGCCCGTCTTCGGCATCTTTATAAGTGCCCTCCATTTGATTAATACCTTTTTGGCCCACTGCAAACTGAGATAATCCCGAGTCATTTTCCTTTGCAGCATTTGCAAGAAAATATCTGGCACCTTTGTAATGAATTATACCACCGGTAGTTGGATCAAAGGCAGCAGTATCGCCAACATTATTTCCACTGATATTAAAACTATGGCTGAAAAATAATCGAATTTCTCTGGACCTGTTATCCATATTTTCAACGGAAATTTTGCGCAGGTAAATATTTTCATGAAAATCAACTGCATCATTGCAGGTAATAAGAAGTTTTAGCTGTTCATTATATAATGTAACCTTGGTGACAAGAGTGTCTTCCTGATAGAGCAGATCTTTTTTCCAGTTATCATTTATCCAGGAAAATTGTTCGTCCACCCAGACTCCAAATCTGCAATATTCTCCCAAAATATGATTTTCCTGGCCAACATGCGGGTAAAACAGATCGCGTATGTTGTAATCCTTATCAAAACAGACTAGAAGTCTGCCATTTCCGACGGGAATGTCTCTTGGCATGTAATATCTCTGAATATATGTGATTGTGGATGATCAGATTAATGCATAGTGTCTTCGCACCAATCTGAATACTTTTATAATGTATCCTCTTTTTATACCTCATATTTATTGTAAACCTAATATAGTTTCAATGCAGAAAAAAAAAAATTAAAAATTCGTTTTCTACCTGAAAGCAAAGAATACTATAAATTCAAAAAAACATGAGATTTATAAATTATATCTAAATAGAAAGATGGGTATGGAACGAGTACCTGTTCAGAAACAAAATTTGGTTGGGTTGATAGTATTGGCAGAATGTTCCTAATAGTGTATATTCTCTGGGTCGTTTGACAGACCCATCACCATTTGATTCATAAGTAAAGAGTTCTCCTCAGGGGCGTATTCAGCCCCAATCAATCAGTTCTGGTGAAAATTTGAAATCAAGAGAACCACAACCGCATCTTTCATTGTTGGGTTGCCAAACGATTGTATCTCCTTGAGATTAATCATTTAAATATATATTAATGAGGAGCTTTATTCAATTCTTCAGATCCAGTTTAACTGTTTGTAATCAACATAATTGCACATGATAAGAAATTAATAGAGGTTTAAAAGCAGTGGGAAAAGCATTTTTTAATGAAATAGAACGCCGTCGTACTTTTGGAATAATCAGTCATCCTGATGCCGGCAAGACCACCCTGACTGAAAAGTTGCTTCTTTTTGGAGGAGCCATTCAGATGGCAGGTGCTGTCAGGGCCAGAAAAGCGAGCAGACATGCTACGAGCGATTGGATGTCCATAGAAAAGGATCGTGGTATTTCAGTAACCTCATCAGTGATGAAGTTTGATTATGAAAAGTATGAAATAAATTTATTAGATACCCCAGGTCATCAGGATTTTTCAGAAGATACGTATAGGGTACTAACTGCAGTGGATAGTGCACTTATGGTTATTGACAGTGCAAAAGGAGTTGAAGCGCAGACTACCAAGCTTATGGAAGTCTGCCGCATGAGAAATACTCCGGTTATTACATTTATTAATAAACTTGACCGTGAGGGTATGGAACCTCTGGAAGTTCTTTCAGATATTGAAGATAAATTGCAGATCGAATGTGCCCCTCTATCATGGCCAATTGGCATGGGAAAAAGATTTAAAGGGGTTTATAATCTTTACCGCAAGGAACTTAATCTTTTTACCCCAGGTGAAGAAGTCCTCAATAATGAACGATTGATTATTTCTGATCTCAATGACTCACGGTTAGATGAGTTGCTGGGTTCTCAAGCAGATGACCTGCGTCAGGACATTGAGCTGTTGGAAGGAGCTGCCAATCCTTTTGAAAAAAAATACTTTCTCAAAGCAGGCCAGACTCCGGTGTTTTTTGGCAGTGCCATAAATAATTTTGGGGTAAAGGAATTGCTGGATGCTTTTGTCGAACTCGCGCCAGCTCCACGTTCGAGAGCGACGACAACCAGAGACGTTTCTCCTACAGAGAATACATTTTCTGGTTTTGCTTTTAAAATTCAGGCGAATATGAATCCTGCCCATCGAGACAGAATTGCTTTTCTACGAATTTGTTCTGGTAAATTCAAACGTGGCATGAAGGTAAAACATCATAGATTACAAAAAGACATTGCTATTGCCAACGCAACTATTTTCATGGCCCAGGACCGCACCAACATAGATGAAGCGTATCCAGGTGATATTATAGGAGTCCATAACCATGGAACAATAAAAATTGGCGATACGTTTACTGATAAGGAAGCTCTTAAATTTATCGGTATTCCTAATTTTGCCCCGGAGCATTTCCGTAGGGTGTTATTAAAAACTCCACTCAAAATGAAACAACTTCATAAGGGATTAATTCAACTGGCCGAGGAAGGAGCTGTACAAGCATTTAAACCTCTATTGGGTAGTGATTATATTTTAGGCGCCGTGGGTATATTACAGTTTGATGTGACCAAGGTCCGGCTTGAGGGGGAATATGGTGCTGAAATCATATACGAAAATGTAGACTATGGCGCAGCGCGCTGGATCACCTGTGATGATTCCAAAAAGCTTGAAGAATTTCGGAAAAAGCATCAGGCGAATCTTTTTTTAGATGCAGAAGGACACCTTACCTATCTGGCATCTGGGGAATGGCGATTAAACCGCACAATGGAGCAGTGGCCGGATATAATTTTTTTAAAGACCAGGGAGCACAGCTGATAGAAGTAGTTGACCTTAATCTTTGTTTGCCCGGATTATTCATGACGTTTTTAGAAAAATTCTCTTCAGGAATACGAATAAACAGAGTGTATCTTGATCGAACCATAAAACAAATGCATTTAACAACAAAAATTCAAACAAATAATTCACTTTTTTCTGAAAGAGTCATGAATAATTGGGGTTAGTGCTTACTGTTTAACCATAAAGAAAGTCACAGGTACTGCAGCGTTCATTTTTTCACTATATGAAAAGGGAGGTAGCTATGAAAACATGCAGCATGAAAGATTTTATGGTGGAACTCGAACCATGGTTGGACAAAGATCATGTCCACCTTGTAACATTGGAAAAAGACGGGAGATTTATCGTATCTTTTTTAGATGGTACGAAAAATGTCTATGACATAGATGATTGTGATTGGCCGAATATAAATGAAGCTCTGGATATTTTTCGAAGCAAAGGTATCGAGGTAATCAGCTAGACATACTGTTTACGGGTCAAAAATTATTTTGATGCTGAAGTATCAATAAATCAGGGTAGCTGCGGTTCGGTTATTAAAGCGTCTACTCAGTGAAAGTTATAAAAAACCGGGAGAAGCAACCTGCTTCTCCCGGTTTTTAGTTCTTCATTTCACATTCAAGATTATTTGGTTGCTTCAGTGTTGATTTCTGCAATAACTCGCCGATTTTTCTGGCGTCCTTCCATTGTTTTGTTGCTACCAAAATTGGTAACGAGATATTTCTTAACACTCATTGCTCTTCTTTCAGACAGGGCAAAGTTGTATTCTTCCGTTCCAGTGTGATCTGTATGCCCTTCAAGGGTTATTTGGGTATCTGGATACTTTTTAAGGAAGTCGGCAACGCCACTGAGATGATCCCTGAATTTTGATTTGACATCTGACTTATCAAAATCAAATTCTACCAACAGCGTTATAGAAACACTTTCTTTGATCGGAACTGGACAGCCTCTGGAATCAACTTTAAGGCCAAAGGGGGTGTTGGGACATTCATCAAGGTAATCGAATATTCCGTCTTTATCTGAATCCTTGGGACATCCATTATCGTCAACCTCAATGCCCTTGGGTGTGCCAGGACATTTATCTAATCTGTCAATAACACCGTCCCCATCGCTGTCAAGACCTTTGCCTTTTTTCAAGAATACTTGCTGGACAAAGTGAGTCATACCAACCGGGGTGGAAAGGTTTGCTGAAGTGGTTGAAAATCCACATTGTCCGGCCTTTGTAATTTGATCCAACAGATTTGCACCTTCAGTGGAAACGCCAACTTGAATAGTATAAATACAGAGTCGGTCTTGATATCGATTCTTCATATGTTTTGCCATTTCGACAGGTTTAGAATCCATATCCTCACCGTCACTGACAATTATGACTGCAATTTCACCATTTGTAGAGACCAGGTCTTCCTCTGCACCTGAAAAAATAGCAGCTTCAAGAGGGCTGTACCCAATAGGATCTTGAATACTGTTTACAGCAGAAGCGAACCCTGTCTTTTCATATGGACCCATGCCGTACAGAAGTTTATTCCACCCGCCGAATATCCTGAAGCCGGCAGTTAAATCAAGATCTGGAATGGTTTCATTCATTTTAAGAGCAATATTTTTGGCCGTATCCAGCTTTTTATCAGGAGAGAAAATTTTCCGATCAGGACTAAGAAACATGGAAGACGAGTTATCAAAGATAACCAAAAAATTTTCTATTCTCTGGCTATACTGACCATCTTTGATAGACGGGTTAAGATCGTCAGCCACATAGTCTAATTTTTTTGGGACACAGCTCGCTAATAGTATAACCGCAAACAGTGTCAAAAACAGTTTAATTGAATTTTTAACCTTCATAGTACCCTCCTGTATGTTTTTCATTTTTTATTAAAACCGACAACAATTTTTTCTCGTGCTTTATTTGTTTGCCTCAATCCTTGTGGTAATGCCAGTTTGCCTTTTATAATCTACTATCACAATTGTAAATTATATTTCATTTATTAATGTATATTTACTCTTTCCTTTCAATTATTATATGCAGTATTTTTACTCTTCGCGCTGTCAGTTGTGTCATCATCTGTTAGTCCAGCCGGATGCGATTTTTTTTCATTAATAACTTGTCTGGCTGCCGCAACTGCCTGGTTTGCAAGTCCACCTCCTTCTGAGCCGGAAAAATCAGAGCCAAATATGAGATCGATGATTTCGCCCGGCTCTATAACATCTTCCGGTGCTGCAGGTACATACCCTGAAGCGTCGTCGTTCACTTTTCTAAGCATGCCTCCGGATACAAGCTGATCAACTATACTGGTGATAATAAGTGGTGCTTTTTTCAGTTTTTGGCTAAGAACAGTAATTTCAGTAACTTTCCGGTCATGAAAATCATTCATTGAATGGTTAAGAATATCAAAAGCAATTGCCAGTCTGACAACAGGGGTTATGGCCGCTTCCTTCCAGTTGTAATTTTTCCAGACTTGGACTGCAAAAGCCATTTCAGCCCCAGCAAGAAAAATTACCCAGCCAATGTGGACCCAGAGCAGCAGTAATGGCAGGGTGGCAAATGAACCGTAAATGGCATTATATCTGGCAACGCCGATTTGTAATTTTATATAAAGCATCTGCACAAGCAGCCATCCGATACCGCCCAAAAAACCACCTACAATTGCTGGGAAAAATCGTACCTTGGTGTTGGGGATAAATCTGTACAATATGGTAAAGGTCGCAACAACGGCAAGAACCGGCAGCATATTCAATAATAGGTGACCGGCCCAAGTTAAAGATTGGCCTCCTGGTATACGATTTAAAAGGGCTGGGCTCTGAAGCGTTGTTTCAGTGGCCAGCGCAAGGTTTACAGTGATCGGCATCAGAATCATCAGGGCAAGATAATCCATGATTTTTCTGCCAAAAGGCCGCCCTCTGGCAGACTGCCAGATCGTGTTCATAGCTTTTTCAATACTTCCAAGAACTGAAAGGACGGCTAACACAAGTCCGACGATACCAAAGGCGCCAAGGGTGGCAAAATCTGTACGGTCGACATAGTCAAAAATTTGATCAACAGCCTTGCGCAGGTGAGAAGTAAGACCTTCAGGTTCAGTATCTTCAACTCCTTGAGGAGAGGAATCTATCTGATCATTTTTTTGATCGGTTAAGGTAGGGGAAGGAGTTAGATCAGAATCGTTAGGACTCGACTGAGGTTGAACAGGCTGCTCTATTTGATCTATAAATCTGTAAGCAGCCTGGCGCATTTGGTCTCCTGCGCCAAGTCCTTTGAGAACGGCAGTGCCAAGGGCAAGCGTTGGTACCAGTGATAGGACGATGGTATAGGTAAGGGCCCCAGCTCGCAATGTGATACGATCCCGTCGAATCTCTCGAAAGACAATGAGTACAATCCTTAATAATGCTTGAACAAAATTAGTGACAGTAGTTCTTTCAGGATCACGTTCAGCCCAAATCCAATCGATTATGGAGCCAGCAATCGATCGAATCTGGTCAAAGATGGTAAAAGGCTTGTTATCTTCATTAACATTGTTCTGATTCAAGGCAATTATCAACTCGTTTGTCAGAGAATTATTTATTGAAGAGACCTTTTAAAAGTTTGCTTGCCCCCTCGGTTGCTGAGCCCTTTTCTTTATCACCTGAAAGTGCTTCACCGAGTTTCTCTATTGCTTTTTGTTTCACCGCTTCTTGCACCATGGAACTATCAAGGGTTGGACGAGGGCTGCTCACATCGCCGGCAAGCTTGAGACGTAGTACTGTCTGGCCCTTTTCATCGGCAAGATATTTTGCAACGGAAGTTCTGCTTTTAAGTTTTTCTGTAATGGCTGGTGAAAGTTTGAGGGTAATCGGCAGATCCAGCGAACCGTCCAGATTAGCGAAGCCATCAGTTTCAGCACTGATGTCACTGCTTGTAAGAACTGTATCAATGGAAATTTTTCCACCTTTGAGAATTTTGAAATCACCTGAAATATCACTGAATGCCAAATTTGTCAGTTCCTGTAAGCCGGTGAGGCCGGCAATACCACTTGTGATTGGGGTTTCTTTAATTTTTCCGTCCAACAAAGAAAAATTCCCTTCTGCTGTCAGTACTTTGCTGATCTTTTCCCATTCGGTTCCCGCACCGGCAAACGAAAGCGAAGAATTGAGTGCCCCTGAAATACTCTCGGATAATTGTTTGGCTATAGGACCTAATTCTGTCATTTGAATAGATTTAAGATTGATTTTACCGTTATAAGAAAGATCTGGTTGGTTCAAATCTACTTCCATATCACTGTTAAGCTCACCTCCATAAGATTTTAAACTGAGATTGCTGGCTGTAAAAATGCCTTTTGTTAGTTGATAATCCACCATAAAATTTTGAGCTTTAATATCTTTAAGAATAGCCTCTTTTACCTGAATTTTACCTCTAGCTGTCAAACCTTCCGGGATTGCTGCCGCAGGTGCGCTCGCAGACTTGCCCTTGGCGGAAGCTTTGGTCATCTCCGATTTTGTTTTTTCGGTTTTAGGCAGGGTTGAGGCAAGAGCAATGAGCCTATCGATATTGAGTGACGGGCTGGTCACGTTAACGGTAATTTGCGGAGATTTGTTATATTCTTTAACGAGTGCGATTAATTGGACCTGCTGTTTGTCAAGTTCGGTGTCAACTGTCAAATCAACAGTAGATTGATCAAATTTACCCTTGCCGGTAATGTGGGGTTTGATTTCACCATAAACAACATCAGCGGTAAAATCCATGGTGCCGTTATAAGTCAGTGAAGAGATATCCTGTCCCAGTGATACACCAATCTGCATGTTCGCTGTGGCATTTGTCTCCGGTATTTCACCAAGTGCGTCTTTCACCGTTAATTTTGCCTTGATGATACGAATTGAATTAACCGTTAAGCCAACAGGTAGCGCTGCCGCTTCGGCCGATGATGGTTTATCTTTATCAGGAGCCTTAGCTTTTCCTGCAGCAATAGATTCATAATTAAACTTACCGGACTTGTTTCGAATTATTTGAATAGTGGGCTCCTCTAATCTGATTTCACCAATAACTAGTTTTTTTTGAAGCAGCGGCATGAGATCATACTTGAGTACGAACGCATTCATGCTGGCAAAATTTGTTGTTCCGTCTTCTTCTTTGATAGCGAAATCATTAATGGTAATTCCTTTAAAAAGCCCAACATCCACATTTCCAAGTGCCACAGTTCTGCCAAGGTTTTTTTCCACTTGTGGTACAATAATAGCTTTTACTCGATCTTCAGTCAGGTAGAACTTTACAAATATTGCAAGCCCACCAGTAATTATGATTAGCAGAACGATCAGAATGCCAAGAAGCTTTCCTAATTTTCCCATGTTTTTCTCCTAATGCTGATCTACAGATTTACTATACTTGCTGAATTGTATTATTCTCGAAACACAAAAATTTGAACTGCAGCAGATATATGAGTTAGTTTGCAAAAACTTTTTTTAGTAGTTCGGTGGTTCTGGCAACTGGATTAGCACGAATTTGCTTTTCCTCCTCAGCAATGAGAAAAAAAAGACCATCGAGAGCTTTTTCTGTAACATAATGATCCAGATCCAAATCACTTCCTTTTGTCAGAGTTTTGACCGCAGGAATATTAATCAGATTCTGATACGATTGAGTCACTCCAACACTTTGGGAGGTAGAGTGAATGATAGGTTTGTATTTATCATAAATTGGCTTTCTGGTGTTTTCCTGGAAATACTCTGTTATTGCCGTATCACCACCTTTCAGCAAACGCATCCCATCTTCAATGGAAAGCGTCTTGATTGTATCCTTGATAATGGGTAGAGCCTCTATCGATGCTTTTTCGGCTGCAGTATTGAGGGTTGTTTCAAAACTATCAACTTTACTCCCAAGTCCGAATTTTCGAAGTGTTTTTCCAACGGTATCCAACTTTTCTGGTAAGGGGATACGCAGATTCGAATTATTCAGAAAACCGCCTTCTGCAGAAGCTATGTTTACTGCTTTTTCGGAACCTATATTCAGAGCTTCGATGAGTCCTTTAATTATCTCTTCAGAAGATAAAGAATTAGTGCCAGCATTTTTGTTTACGGCTTCTCCAACAGGTTTAAGAACTTTGGTGACGCTGTCCCAGAAACCGGCGTAAGAGATTGCTGGTTGCATCATTAGAAATAGGAACAGGAGAAGGGTTGCTTGCAAAAAAGTCTTGTAACTTAGTGGTAAATTGAAACATGTTGAGAGACAGCCTGTCTGGCCAATAAAGTGAGTTTTCATACAGTAATCCTGAGTTAGAATTTGTATCTTATGAAATTTGGCTTCCTTTTTTAATAACAATAATTAACCTATTGATCTTGTCAAGCA
>CAMYJP010000147.1 GCA_947258675.1 uncultured Desulfobulbaceae bacterium
AGACTTGGAGCTCTCTGTGCGATCTGCAAATTGTCTGAAAAATGCCAATATAAATTATATCGGTGAACTGGTACAGAGAACAGAAGCTGAAATGCTGAAAACCAAAAATTTTGGCCGCAAATCTCTCAACGAAATCAAACAACTTCTTGCTGAAATGGATTTGGCTTTGGGAACCAAAATTGAAGGGTGGGAACCGCCACCGGATCCGGTTAAGGCAGGAACCGAAGAAGAGATTAATTAGTGTCTATCCGGAAAGTCTGTTTTTTCGGATTGATACACTAAGTTGTTTCCAATTCGGAAATAGAAAATTTTGGAAAAGATCAAGGAGATCAAAGAATTACGCGGAGTTGTATATTAATACGTCGCACAAGTAATTCTGAAGCTCGACAAAGAGATTTTTCAGGTAAGCGAGTAAAACGAGACTCCGAAAGGTCCATTTCCGGATGGAAACTTATTAAGTTAGGGAAAACAAAATGAAGCATAGAAAAACTGGAAGAAGATTAGGGCGGACGACCTCGCACAGGAAAGCCATGTTGAGAAATATGGTAACCTCTTTGTTCGAGCATGAAAGAATAGTGACTACCACTCCCAAGGCAAAAGAGGTCCGGAGAGTGGCAGATCAGATGATGACCCTTGCAAAAAGGGGAGATCTGCATGCAAGAAGACAGGCACTGGCATATATTCGTAGCAAAAAGATCGTTGCGAAATTATTTGATGAATTGAAAGATGAATATATGAATCGTAAGGGTGGATATACTCGTATTATTCAGACAGGTAATCGTGTCGGGGATGCAGCTCCCATGGCCATAATTGAATTAGTTAATTATACTGAGAAGGATGACGAGCCCGTTACGAATTAATAAAACATTATTTTATATTATAACCGTATTGATCATATAAAAAAAGCTGGTGTGAAAAGGTGAATTCATACCAGCTTTTTTTATACAAAACGAACTAATCATGGATCAGCAGAATACAAAAGAGAAACAATTTCCGGATAATTTGGTGCCCTTGGGAAAAACAGCATTCTCCTTTGCCTGCCATCCAGGAGTGGATTGTTTTAACTCTTGCTGTCGTAAGCTTGACATGTACCTGTATCCTTATGATATTGTGCGGCTGAAAAATAGAATTGGTGCAGGTTCAGGAGACTTCCTTCGTCGCTATACCAGGATTGGCCGATCAAGCCATCCATATTTCCCAGCTGTTATGATGAAAATGGAAGTAAATTCTGAAATGACTTGTCCTTTTTTGACTGCTCATGGATGTTCCGTCTACGAAGACAGGCCAACAGCATGCCGAACGTACCCGCTTGAAAGGGCTGTGGATAGGACTTCTATGGGAGGAAGGCCTGAAGAGTTTTATTTCATTACAGGCCATCAATACTGCCATGGTCACCAGGAAAACAGACAATGGACTGTAAAGGAATGGCTTCGGGATCAGCATCTTTTTGATTATAATTTTATGAACGATCTTTGGAGTGAAGTGGATACCGTTTTTTCAAAGAATCCCTGGCAAGGAGAAGGTGCTGCAGGTCCAAAGCAACAAATGGCTTTTATGGTCTGTTATAATCTGGACGGATTCAGCTGTTATAATCTGGACGGATTCAGGAAATTTGTTAATGATCATAGCCTGTTGAGTCAATTCAAACTTGACAAGGGACGGGCAAGAGAAATTGACAGTGAGGATGAAGCATTATTGAAGTTTGGATTTGATTGGTTGAAGTATGTTTTGTCTGGCCAACCGACTTTAGTATCTAAAAGATGAGAGTTACAAGCCATTATTTTTTCCTCCGGGATTAAATCATATAGTCCATCACTTTTCAACCGGCCTGTTTTCATTATTGTTTAATTCCTGTAATTCATACGAAAAGTCTGTCGAATTTGGATCAGATATTTGGTTTCTATGTTTATCCATTGATGTGCTTTCACTTGCATAAAAGTGGAACAAATGCTATGTATGTAAGGTTTTTGTGCAAATTGTCATAAAAAGAAGCCCTATGTGCTTCACAACTACACACACCCCCTTGAGGATTTTTCCTTTGGTGCCTTAATCTAAGGTCGGAATATCGGGGTGGAGGAACTAACCATAAAAATGGAGGATAAAATGTCATACGTTACTATGAGACAGATGCTAGAAGCCGGGCTGCATTTTGGACATCAGACCAGAAGATGGAACCCGAAAATGAAACCATATATTTATGGTCCGCGAAATGGGATTTATATTATTAACTTAGACAAAACAATGCAGCTATTTAATCAGGCATATGATTTTGTTACCCAAGAAATTGCCAGAAGAAGCACTATTCTCTTCGTAGGTACAAAACGACAGGCACAGGAGATAATTAAGGAAGAAGCTGAGCGATGCGGTATGTATTTTATAAATCACCGATGGCTTGGGGGAACATTGACCAATTATCAAACAATCAGAAAGGGAATAGAAAGGCTTAAAAGTATCGAATCTATTCAGGAAGACGGTTCTATCGCACGTTTCCCAAAGAAAGAAATACTGCTGATGGAGAAAGAGCGGGTTAAACTTCACAGAAATATAGGAGGCATTAAACATATGAGAAGCCTCCCGTCAGCTGTTTTTGTTGTGGATCCGAGAAAAGAACAGATAGCCGTTAGAGAAGCAAATACCCTGAATATTCCTGTTATTGCTTTGGCGGATACAAACTGCGATCCTTCTGGATTGGACTATATTATACCTGGTAACGATGATGCTATAAGGTCTATTCGTTTGATTGCATCCAAAATAGCAGATGCAGTTATTGCCGGCAAGGAACAAGCCGATGTTGAAACTTCGGTTACTGAAGAGTTGTCGGAAGCAATGAATGATACTGGAGAGGTGAACCAGGTTAATGGCGATGAGCAGGCAGTAGCTGAGCCCCCTATCGATGAAATGTAACAAGCTTTGTTACCGAAACCGAAGGCGATTTGGAAAAGGCCGTTGATCTATTGCGACAGAAAGGTTTAGCAGTAGCGCAGAAAAGAGCCGGGCGTGCAACCAGTGAGGGCGTTATTGAAACTTATATACATGCCGGCGGTAAACTTGGTGTTATGGTAGAAGTCTCATGCGAGACAGATTTTGTTGCAAAAACTGATGGCTTCCGTGAATTTGCCAAAGATGTTTCCATGCATGTTGCAGCTACCAATCCAGTATCTATATCCAGAGAGGATGTCCCCGAGGAAATGTTGAATCGGGAAAGGGAGATATATAGACAGCAGGCTCTGGATTCTGGGAAACCTGAGCAGATTATTGAAAAAATTATCAGTGGAAAGATTGATAAGTATTTTTCTGAGATTTGCCTTTTAGAACAGAAGTTTGTGAAAAATCCAGATATTACCGTTCAAGATCTGTTAAATGAACTCATTGCGAAAATGGGCGAAAATATCACGGTTAAACGATATTCACGCTTTCAGGTGGGTGGCTGAAACATCAACAGCGTTTTAGCTTATCAGCTTAAAGGTTTATGATTTTTATGTTGGTATTTGAAATTTCAAAATATATGGCCCAGTACATAGAGGCAGCTTCATGAGTGTAGTGAAATATCGGCGTGTATTACTTAAATTGAGTGGGGAAGCCCTGATGGGTGAGTCACATTATGGCATAAGTACGTCGGTGCTGGATTATGTTACCAGTGAAATCAAACAGGTCCTCATGGCTGGAGTTGAACTTGGAGTGGTTATTGGCGCTGGTAATATTTTCCGGGGAGTAGCAGGCGCCTCCGAAGGTATGGACAGAAGCAGGGCTGACAATATGGGCATGCTGGCAACAGTTATCAATTGCCTGGCTTTGCAGGATGTATTGGAAAAAAACGAGATTCAGGCCCGTGTTATGTCTGCAATAATTATGGGAGGAATTTGTGATCCCTATATTCATTCTCTGGCCCTGAAACATTTTTCCCAAGGTAGAGTAGTAATTTTTGCGGCTGGAACCGGAAACCCTTTTTTCACTACGGACTCGGCTGCTGTATTGCGCGGGCTTGAGGTACAAGCCCAGGTAATTATCAAAGCTACCAGAGTTGATGGCGTATATGATAAAGATCCACTTCAGAATGCAGAAGCTATAAAGTTTGACAACCTGAATTATACTGAAGTGTTAGAACGAAACCTCAAAGTAATGGATGCAACCGCAATATCTCTGGCTCGCGATAACAACATGCCTATCATTGTACTCAATTTGAACAATTCTGGAGAGATAACCAAAGCGATACATGGTCAAAAAATCGGGACATTGGTTCAAGGGGGATAGAAATGCAGAATCCGGTCATTCAGAAAACATCGGAAAAAATGGAGAAAAGCATTGACGCTTTTAAACAAGATTTGACTAAAATTAGAACTGGCAGAGCTTCGTTGTCAATTTTAGATGACATCCGGGTAGATGCCTATGGGGCTTCCATGCCATTGAACCAAGTGGCAACGTTGACCATACCAGAAAGCAGATTAATTGTGGTCCAACCCTGGGATCCACAGGTTTTGGGAACAATTGAGAAGGCAATCTTGAAGTCTGATCTCGACCTTACGCCGGCTAATGATGGGAAATTGATTAGAATTAACATCCCGCAATTAACTGAAGAACGGCGAAAGGAAATGGTGAAACGTGTCAAGCGAATTGCTGAGGAATACCGAGTTGCCATTCGTAACTTACGCCGAGAATCCATTGATATATTAAAAAAGCAGAAAGAATCCAAAGAGATATCAGAGGATGATATGTTCAAACTGCAGGATGAGGTTCAGAAAGTAACTGATTCGGTTGTTAAAAAAATAGAGGATGTTGCAACCGGAAAAGAAAAAGAGGTGATGGAAGTTTAATTGAGTCAAACTGAGGGAGTCAACGAGAGGAACTCGTGAGGCCTGCTTTTTTTCACATTTTACTTAATCAACCCGCCCAGCATATAATAGTTACAGCTACTTATTCTTCAGATTTTGCTTAATAAAGCGACCAGTAATAGGATCATTCCGGCCCATATCCCTTTCGTATTTCAGTCACGCAGATTGCATGTGAAACCAGGTAATTTGCAAAGCTGTCTCATAAACTAATATGTATGATATTTCTAAGCTTGATCCAGAAAACATTCCCCGGCACATTGCTATTATCATGGATGGTAACGGGCGATGGGCAAAGCAGAAGGGTCTGCCCAGGGTTCTGGGTCATAAAGCCGGAACGAAGACTGTAAAAAAGATTGTCACGGCTGCCAGAGAGATTGGTGTTTCGGTTTTAACTCTCTATGCATTTTCAACGGAAAATTGGAAACGTCCGCAGAGGGAAGTACAGGCCTTGATGACTTTATTGAAGACGTTTTTAAAGGCAGAGCGTGTAAACATGCTTAGAAATAAAATCATTCTCAGATGCATTGGTGAGATTGAGGGATTTTCAACAGATGTCAAACGGCTACTTCATGAGGTGGGCAAGGAAACAAAGGAAAATGCAGGTCAAAATGAAGGAATGATCCTCAATTTAGCCCTGAATTATGGTGGAAGAGCTGAAATTGTAATGGCAGCCCGAAGTATGGCTGAAAAATGTTTGAAGGGTGAAATAAGTCTAAATGATTTTTCAGAAGAACTTTTTGCGAAACACCTTTACACTGGAGACATAGCAGATCCTGACATTGTGATACGAACAGGAGGGGACTCCCGTCTGAGTAACTTTCTTTTATGGCAGGTTTCCTATTCTGAGCTTTATATGACAGATATCAAGTGGCCCGATTTTAACAAAGAATGTCTTCTGGAAGCCTTATATAATTATCAGAGTAGAGAAAGACGTTTCGGGAGGACAAGTGCACAGGCGCGAGCACAATAAACAATGAAACGGATTATTACAGGACTTCTCCTTGGAGGCCTCTGGCTTCTGTTACTTTTTGGTGGGTCGTTTTTGTCTTTTGGACTGGTCGTTTGCGCTGCCGGCTGTGTAGGACTCTATGAATATTCCCGTATTGTTTTAAACGAGGATGAGAATAGATTTATTGTATGGTTTGTTATTATAGGATCCTTTCCTTTATTAACAGCACTATCTAAACGGCTTGATATAATCGTTGCCGGTTTTTTTCTCAGCTTGTTATTGCTGGTTCTCTTTATATTGATAATATACCCTCTACTGGTTGATGCTTTTGATGTTTTGGTCAGTCTCTGTTTTGGGATTTTTTATATAGGACTTGGTTTTTCCCACCTTATATTAATCTGGACTCAACCCCAGGGTGTATCATGGTTGATGGTTCTTATCGCCATTACAGTGGGCTCCGATACAGGTGCCTATTACATTGGAAGTTCGTTGGGAAAGACTAAATTGCTACCTGCAGTAAGCCCTGGAAAAACGCAGGCAGGTGCTATTGGAGGCGCCATAGCTGGAACATTGACAGCCATTTTAGTTGGAATAGTATTCTTTAATGAAATAAATTTTATCAGGCTTGGTTTGGCTGCTTTTCTGCTGAGTATTGTCGGCATGATTGGTGATCTGGCAGAGTCGGTGATAAAACGATCTGCCGGGGTAAAGGATTCAGGAACATGGCTGGCAGGGCACGGCGGTCTGCTTGATCGAGCTGACAGTCTTTTTTTCGTAGCTCCCGCCCTCTTTTATTTTCTTTATTTTGGTTTTCTAACTGGCAATTGATCTTCAAACCGACCTATTTAGATAAATATTCGCAGCACTAAGTTGTTTTCGTGAATGTTCAAAGTTTGATGGTGTGATGAAAAATATATCTTTACTTGGATCAACAGGGTCTATAGGCAGAAATGTCCTGGATCTTATTAAGCAGTTTCCAGATCGATATAATATTGTAGGCTTGGCCGCCGGCCAGAATATTGAATTGTTGGGACAACAAATACGTAGTTTCAACCCCCAGCTCGTTTCAGTATCTGATCGAAAGTTTTCAGAAATACTGATTGAGATGCTGCCAACTGAATGGAAAAAGAAAATTGTTTACGGTGAGAGGGGAAACGAACAAGTCGCATCCCTGGCCGATGCAGAGATGGTCGTTTCAGCCATTGTGGGTGCTGCCGGCCTTCTTCCAACCATGGCCGGCATTAAAGCCGGAAAGGACATAGCTCTTGCCAATAAAGAAACTCTGGTAATGGCTGGCCATCTTGTAATGGAAGAGGTTAGAAATCGAAAAGTACGATTGCTCCCCATTGACAGCGAACACAGTGCGATAGCCCAGGCTCTGGAAGCCGGTAGAAAAGAAGATATATCAAAAATTATTCTGACAGCTTCTGGAGGACCATTCCTGAACATGAATGGAGATGATTTATGGCAGGTCACCCCTGAACAAGCCTTAAATCATCCGAACTGGAATATGGGCAGGAAAATATCTATAGATTCTGCCACATTAATGAATAAAGGTCTTGAAGTGATAGAGGCGAAATGGCTTTTTGATGTCGATGTTTCCAAGGTGGAGGTCGTAGTCCATCCCCAGAGTATTGTGCATTCTCTTGTTGAATTTATTGATGGATCGGTGGTCGCACAGATGGGTATAGCTGATATGAGGATACCCATCGGTTATGCTCTTAGCTATCCGGAGAGGTTGACGACGTCTCTTGCGCCGCTGGATTTAGTTAATAGTGGCGATTTGAGTTTCCAACCTCCTGATTTTGAAAAATTCCCGGCATTGTCTTTAGCGTATAATGCTTGTAAAGAAGGGGGTATCCAGCCTGCTGTTCTGAATGGAGCCAACGAAGTAGCAGTAGAAGCTTTTCTTGGTAGAAAGATACGTTTCCCGGAGATTACTGAAGTGGTTGCGGCAACTCTTGACTATTTGCCCAATAGAGATGTCGGCAATGTACAGAATGTCTTGGATGCTGATTCGGAATCCAGGGCCGAGGCTCAGAAACAGGTTGATGCCATCATGACGAAGAGTCTTAAGAAAAAGAAGTCATCTCGGTATGCAACGGTATAACAACGAACATTGCAATTATTGCAGGCAATATAGACAGCATGCGCTTTACCCTTAGTTAAGGATGTACTTTAGGTGTTTTTTTTAATCTGTTTGTCAATTTATTAATTCTGGTTTTAATTTGCCCGAGAACTTTTAAAAGTAGAGGGCGTTACATAAATAGCTATTATTGAGTTTTTATTATGCAAACAATTTTTTCATTTATCATAGTGTTAGGTCTTTTGATTTTTGTTCACGAGTTCGGACATTTTTTATGGGCTAAATTTTTCAGAGTCAGAGTATTGAAATTTTCACTTGGCTTTGGGCCCAAGGTACTCAGCAAACAATTTGGTGAAACCGAATATATTTTGAGCATCTTTCCTTTGGGTGGGTATGTAAAGATGTTTGGTGAAACAGGTGGTGAAGAAGAAATACCTCCAGAGGAAAAAAAATTCTCTTTTTCTCATAAATCGGTATGGCAAAGATTCATTATAGTTGCTGGAGGTCCGATATTTAATCTGATTTTTGCGGTATTTCTCTTTTTTCTGATTTTTTTTACTGCCGGAATACCGCAACCGGCAGAGGGTACTAAAATCGGAGCCGAGGCAGCCGGAATCAAGGGTGGTGATATAATATTGACAATAAACGGAGAGGAAACATCTACCTGGGAAGAGGTCTCCGATCTTATAAAAAATAGCGGCGGGCATCCGGTGCTGTTAATGATTCAAAGAGGTGCTGAAAACATTGAAGTGACGGCCCAGCCAAGGATGGAAAAAACCAAGAACATTTTTGGAGAAGAGGTCGGTGAACGGTTAATGATCGGAATATCGCGTTCTGAGGAAGTAGTTTATGAAAAAGCATCCTTAATACAGGCGATTTCTGCCGGTTTCAAGCAGACATGGAGTTTTATGTATTTGACCATAGTAGGCCTGGTTAAAATAATTCAGAAAGTCGTGCCAGCATCAGAAATTGGCGGTCCGATTCTTATCGCACAGCTTGCCGGTCAACAAATGGAGGCAGGATGGATAAATTTTCTTTACTTCATGGGATTGATCAGCGTGAATTTGGGTATTCTTAATCTTCTTCCTATTCCAATTCTGGATGGAGGGCATCTGGTATTTTTTTCAGTTGAAGCTGTAATGAGAAAGCCTCTGAGTCTGAGAACCATGGAGATGATGCAGCAAATTGGCCTTGTGCTGCTTGGAACCCTTATGATTTTTGTATTTTATAATGATATAGCAAGGTTACTCAGCTAGCATATTGAATTGAAGAACTGGGCACGGTTCATGATTAAAATTGAGATGTAGGCAATAGTCTATACAGTAACCGCATTAGAGAATTTTGAGTTAAGGCCGATCATGGCTTCAGATATAAAGGACAATATATCGAACAAACCACCTGTAATACTCGCCTTGGAAACTGCTACGGCCTGTGGCAGTGTGGCATTGGTAGCTGATGGCTGCTGTCTGGCAGAATCCTCATTATTATCGAAACTGACTCACTCCAGAAGGCT
>CAMYJP010000148.1 GCA_947258675.1 uncultured Desulfobulbaceae bacterium
GCGCTCTACTTTCACCAACAAGGCACGCCGCAATTCCTTCAAGTGATGAGAAACCAGCGGCTGCGAAAGCTGAAGTTCTTCAACAATGCCGGAGACCGATTTCTTACCATTGTTTACACTCAACAATATCCGCAGACGATTTTCATCTGCCAGACTCTTGGCCAGAAAAGCCAGGCTTGAATAGTCTGTCTCCTGCTGAACAGCCTCTGGAATGTATTCGTCTGTCAAATCGGATCCCCCTTGCCTAATGCCGTACCCTTTAATGATATTTCCAAACTAGTTAGATTTGCATCTACTTGACATAAACATATAAATAACCATTTATATGTTTATGTCAAGAAAAAACAAAGAGGCCTGGTTTGACTCAATACAGAAAAATTTTCGTGATAAAATTATGTAAGGTTTTAAAGGGTCACCGTTCAGATATCTGTGCTTCAATCAGGAATCATAACGTGGTAATTTCATTCTTAATCCTGATCAACCCATAATGAAACTTGTTCACCCCAGCCAGCCAACAGGGAATCATCCACCTCAACTCCAAGGCCTGATTCTGTGAGAAGTGGCGCTTTTCCCATCTGACCAAAAGAAATATCCTTTTTAACTATATCCTTTTGCAATAGGATTTTGGCAAACGATCCCTCCAAAAAAGCCCGGTTGGGACAAAGCGCCGCAAGATGACGGCCGGCCGCGGAAAGTATACCGCTTTCTCCTACATGGCAGCCAATTTGACAGAAAAGTTGATTATTATAAGCTAATCCCCATAGAGACAAACTGTTTTGGAAACCTCCACACTTTGATAGGCGGACATTAAATCCATTGCAGGCTTGATTTTGAACAAGATATTCGGCATCGTCTTTGGAACATAACGATTCGTCTACAATAACCGCTGCAAGCCCTGAGTTGGTTATTTCCCTCAGTCCGGTCAGATTGTCTTTAGCAACCGGCTGCTCGATGGAGCTGATAGAATAAGCCTTGGCTGCCTTAAGAAAATTCAAGGCCTCATTGGTAGTAAAAGCGCCGTTGGCATCTACTCTGATACCTACTTCTTCTCCACAAACATCCCGCAACCGTTTGAGTAGAGCAATCCCTTCATTAACTTCTCTGACCTTAATCTTAAAAAACTGCATGTTCATATTTTTATAAAGATTTAATACTTCTGTTAGGAGCTTCTCGCCCAATATAGGGATAACAGCAGAGTAAGTGAAAGATGTTTCTAACGACTTATCGACAAAAAGGTTCCAGAGCGGTATTTCTTTTTGTTTTGCTAACAGATCGAGACAGGCAAGCTCAACCGCACACCAGGCAGAGGGATTTTCCAGGGCGAGCAATGAACTTCCAAGTTTTTGCAGAAAAGATATTGAGCCGCTCATGTCTTGCAAATCCATTTTAAGACACTCCCTGCCAAGGGCCGCCGCAGCTTCTATGCATTCTGAAATGGATTCACCCGTCACAAAAGAACGTGGTGTACCTTCTCCATATCCCTTGAGACCTTCACTATCTTCGAGTGTCACGACAAGAGACTTGCTTTTATTTCTGTCAGCAAGATTATGCGATATGGGCAGGTTGAAGGGTATGCTCAGCCGATGAATAATGACCTTTTTTATTTTCATTTTTATTTATTTGATCAGGTATAGGTAATATGAATGAAGCAAGACTTTTCCATTGATACCAGAGATGGGGATACTCAATGACACGCTCCTCCATTTTCGACCACGCTCTTCCTGATAACGAAGCAGCTTCCCTGCCATCGGCCAGTTGATCGATGCAAAGGGTATATCGTCCATTAATTTCTCGCTTCATCAAGCTTAAAAATGCCGGAACTTTTGCCTTCCGATAGAAAAAATCGAGAGTCTTATCCAGTGGCTTTGCTAAACCAAAAACATCTATCGTTTTGTCTTGATGAGGCATCCATTGGTTAAACTCATCGCACTGAGTAATAAGTAACCTACCTTTTTTGATGGCTTTCAGCACTTTTATTGCCACCATTGGCTCTTCAGCATCAATCAATTGGATATTAAGAGGCACCGCTTGTTTTAACAACTCTTCTTTTAACTGTTTTGTTTTGAACTTGACTATCATGGCAGTTTTATAGCCCTGAATTGACAGCGCCATCGGTAAAAATTCGACTGCACCAAAATGACCGGTGACCAGAATTGCCCCCATTCCTTTTTCCATAAGCCTGTCGAGCTGTAATTTGTTTGTGCAGTGCAGCCGTTGCACCATATATCTTTTCAATTGCGGTAACGGCTTATACGCCATTAACAGTTTTTCATAGTAATGAAGGAATATTCCAATGAATATTTTGATTTTAATGATACCGAAAATGTCGAGCGGCATTCTGAGCCAGTGTACATGGCATAAACTATTTATAATTTTTTCCCGCTCTCCCTTTTTCAAAAAATAAAACACAAGCCCCAGGAGAATTATGTATTTTCTTAAGGCCTCCCATCCCAGATACCTGGTTAACCTGACATTAATGGGTAACTGGTAGTACTGACTCAATCCAATATTTGAGACCAACTTTTTCAGATACATAATTTTCTCCTGTATGGATAAAAAATTCTTTTTTACCTCTCCTTTTTCTAAGCCTTGCATTGCAGGCAATAATGAGAAGACCTCAAGCTTTCAAATAAAAGGCCATCGGCTATAAGTTTACACCAAGAAAATCTTCACAAAATGTAACTACGTAGATTGCCAAGAAGATAATAATGGTTTCGCTGATTATTATAGCTTATAATCATGTACCAAGGAAATAATTAGTTTCCAGCTGGAAACAGCCCTTTTAAGCAATTTCTTCGTCAGGCTGCGGAGTTGTTTGTGCGGCGTACTTGAAGCACGCCTCCGCGCAATTCCTTGTAATCCTTGAACTTGCTCATAATTGCTCGTTTTCGAATTGGAAACAACTTAGTGTAGCCATCCGAAAAAAAAACTTTCCGGATGGACACTAATTAGTTTTGCCAGTTTCTAAACTGAGGAAAGGATGGAAAAGCACAACAGCTGCGTTAATTCTCTTGCTATAATTCAGTATGTAAAAGAAAAAGCACCAGAGAGTATAGACGAACTTTTTGCCGACCTGGGGTTGGAGATGCTCGGCATAAATGATCCACAAGCATTCCTTTCCGACCCAAATAACTGGATTTCTTCCGGATTATTAATCAAACTATATAACAGGGCAAAAAAAATAATCGGTGACCAAGGTGTTGCTTATGAGATTGGTTTCAATTCCGTTACCGGAAACCACCTTGGCTATATTCAAAAAATTGTCATGTTCGCCCTTGGCAGCGTCTCTCGAATTTTAAAACATATCCAGAAAGTTAATGATCATTTCAACCGTACCAAAGAGGTAACATTACATGATTTATCCAAAAACAGTGCTGTAGTCCGCCTGTCCTGGGACAAGACCATCCCGCTGAGCAGAGACTTCTGCTTGATGAATAAGGGCGTATACGAAGCTGTTCCTGTAATTTTTGGTCTTCCTCCCATGCAATTAGAAGAAACCTCCTGTTTCTTTAACGGTGACGCCTACTGCGAATACCGCCTGCATTGGAAAACAAAAACCTTTTTTCGAGGTCTCTGGCATAAATTTATCGCGCCATGGAAGGTGGCTTGGGTCAGCACTCAAGAAGTTGAGAAAGACAAAAGAATCCTGAAGGAAAAATACAATCAAGTTCACCAACTCAATATATCCCTGCAAGACAAAGTTGAACAGCTTTTGAGCCTACAGGAAGTTAGCAACGCCGTGTTGTCAACCCTTCAACTCCGGGACGTTCTCGATTTATCACTCAAGAATTTACTCAATACCACGCATCTGAACAGAGCCGGCTTATTTTTAGGAGACAAGGATAACAAAAATCTTACATTTATCCATGCGGTAGGTATCAGTGAAGAATTTTTATTGTCACACAAGGGCTACCAAATACCTTTTGATAATGAGAATAATATTGTAGCAAGGGCGGCTCAAGGAAAAAAGCCGATCTTTATTGAGGACGCCAGCAAGGAAAATCTGAACTGGAACAACCCTCTCCTTAAACATTTTAATCCCAAAGCCTTTATTCTTGTACCGCTAACTATCCGCGGACAGGTAATCGGTATAGTCGCAGGCGATCGCCAAGATGATCCTGATTTTATCAAAGAAATCGATCAGGAATTTTTAATCAGTTTTGCTAACCAGATTGCCATTGCCATCGAAAACTCCAATCTCTATACCCAGATAAAAGCATCTGAACAAAAATACCGTGAGATAGTTGAAAACGTCCACGAGGGAATCTGGCTTCTTGATAAAGATGGAAAATTGGCTTTCACCAATCCTCACCTGGAAAAAATTTTAGGAAGAAACCACTTAATCGGAAAAAACATAACTGATTTCATAGCAGAAGAAAGCAATGGTGTTTTCGAAAAGATATTTAATAGAAACCTCGCCGGAGAGATTGTCAAAGAAGAACTCTATCTCAAGGGAGCAGACGATACGATATTCCCTGTTTCGCTTAATAGTGTGCCCGTGTTCAATGAAGATAAATTTGAAGGCAGCCTGGCGCTTATCGCTGACCTTACTGAAAAATCGCAAATGGAAAGACAGCTACGGCACGCCCAAAAGCTGGAAGCAATTGGCACCTTGGCGGGAGGCATTGCCCACGATTTCAACAACATCCTTGCCGCAATCTTGGGATATACCGAATTAGCAAAAGATGATATCCCTGAATTCAACCAGGCCCAGAAAAATTTGGACCAAGTCATAGGAGGGTGTCATCGGGCTAAAGATCTTGTCCAGCAAATCCTTACCTTCAGCCGCGACAATGGATCCGCTACCACATCAATTGAACTGCAGAGCATTATCAAGGAAACATTGAAATTAATGAGAGCATCCATTCCCAATACAATCCAGATACAATCCAACCTTGATTCAGCAGCCGCAACCATCATGGCAGATCCAACCCAGATTCACCAGGTTCTTGTGAACCTTTGCACTAATGCCGCACATGCCATGGGAAAAGAAGGTGGCGTTCTGAAAATAGATCTGAAAATTGTTAAACTGACTGAAGCTGATATAGTTAACAATCAAGAGCTGGAGAAGGGAACATATGGCCAATTGACTGTAAGAGATACGGGTCACGGTTTTGACCAAAATATTGCAGAAAGAATTTTTGAACCATATTTCACCACAAAAGAAGCCGGAACAGGTACTGGCCTTGGTTTATCGGTTGTGCATGGAATCGTCAAAAACTACAAAGGTGCTATTAAGGTGCAAAGTAAACCTGAGGTAGGGACAACATTTACCGTTTTTCTTCCCTTAATTGATGAAGAAATGATCCAAACAAATACAATCGCCGAAACCTCACCGTTAGGTCATGAACACATCCTTTTTGTTGATGACGAAGAAGCCATAGTGCAACTGGCAAAGCAGAGTTTCTCCAGGTTAGGTTTCTCAATAACCGCCCTGTCAGACAGTGTTGAGGCGTTCAACACTTTTAAAAAGAATCCTGCCGGTTTTGATATGGTGATTGCAGATCAGACCATGCCTAAAATGCAAGGCCATACCTTAGCCAGCAAAATCCTTGAGATAAGACCTGATGTGCCCATCATCCTTTGTTCCGGATATTCAACGGCCACATCAGAAACGGAAGTCAAAGAGACCGGTGTAAAACGTTTCGT
>CAMYJP010000149.1 GCA_947258675.1 uncultured Desulfobulbaceae bacterium
GCGGGACATGGGTAACATATTCCCAGGTCAAATTCGGCAGCGGCACTGTAGGGATGTTCATCTTGAAACCCAACTCCTCAAAAGGAACACCGGAAATATACATCCAGGCCGTACCACCAGCCTCTTCCTGCCCGTAAATATGATTGACATATTTGCCTGAACTTCTGCTTATCCGTGCCTTAGCCTCGCCTAAGACTGCTTCATGATCACCATAAAACATGGTGTCGGTAGGACAGACCTTGATGCAGGACGGAATCAAACCATCCTTAATACGCTCGGAACAGAAACTGCACTTCTGCACAGCAGGCAATGCAGATTCCCACTCGTACTTTGGTATATGAAAGGGGCAGGCAATCATACAGTAACGACAGCCTATACATCGCTCATACTCATAAACAACCGGCCCTGCATCTGTCTTTTTCAAGGCAGTAACCGGACACACTGAAGCGCAGGCCGGTTCTTTACAATGCAAACACTGATTTTTCACAAAACTCCAAACTGGCGCCTCTTTTTTGTCCTGCTCATAAAATTGGATATTGGTATATGTATCTGAATTCAGTTTTACCGGGTTTGTGTAATCACCTTTAAATTCCGTTTCCCTTGCCTTACGCTCATTCCATTCTTTACAGGAAACCTGGCAACCCCGACAACCTATGCAACGCGTTAAATCGACTAATACTGCTTTTGCCATATCTCACACCCCCTATATTTTCTCGACGTTGACCATGAAAGCCTTTGTCTCAGGTATCATGGTATTAGCGTCGCCAATGGTTGGAGTGAGGAGATTTGCGGAATCCCCACCGCTGCCGCCTTCGGGATACTGCCAGCCAAAACACCATGGCAATCCCACCTGATGGACGGTTGACCCCATAACCTTAAAAGGCCTGAATCTGCCTGTGACCGCCGCAACAGCCCAGAGTTCACCACGACCTGATGTGACCTTGACCTTTTCACCGTTTTTGATACCCTTCTCTGCTGCCAGTTCTGTGCTCATTTCAACAAAAACCTGGGGCATCATCTCCAGAAGCCAGGGTTGATGCCGGGTCATAACTCCGGTCTGCCAATGCTCAGTCACCCTGTATGTGGTAGCAACGAATGGATATCTGGTATCGCAGGAATAAAAGACATCTTCATCTTTGCCCTCCTCGTGAAAAAGTTTGGAGGTGGGATTCACACGATGCGACTTATTCATGGGATTTTCCTGAATAGGACATTCAAGGGGCTCGTAATGCTCTGGAAACGGTCCGTCCGCCCGCCCGGGCCCGAATATATGGGCCACTCCGGCTGGTTTCATGATATAGGCTTTTTTACTCTTGGGATTATCAGAACCATCAGAATTTTTCAAAGGCGGCCAACCGCCGTCCGGTACATCGCCCTCCCATTTTTTGCCATTCCATTTGATAACCGGCCGCTTCGGGTCCCAGGGTCTGCCGTATTCATCAACCGAGGCACGGTTATAAATAACCCTCCTGTTCACCGGCCAGCACCACGACCACTTGGGATACAACCCGGTGCCGGTTGGATCGTCTTGAGAACGTCTGGCCATCATATTGCCGCCTTCCGTATATGAATTACAATAGAGCCAATTGCCTGAGGAAGTCGAGCCGTCAGTCTGCAAATGGGCAAAACTCGGCACCAGGGTGCCTTTCTTACGAAGCTTGCCTTTGGTTACTGTATCCTTCAGAAAATAACCGTTAATTTCCTTGGCAATCAGATGGGTATCGACTTCAGTGATTTTGCCGTTGGTGTTTCTTTTACCGTAGCTCCAATCAAGTTTCACTACCGGGTCCGGATAGGTGCCGCCTTCTTGGTCGTAAAGTTTTTTGACTCTGAAGAACAATTCGTTAATTATTTCCGAATCAGGTAGCGACTGGCCCGCAGGTTCTTGGGCTTTGTATCGCCATTGCGCCCAACGCCCGGAGTTGGTAATAGACCCTTCTTTTTCCATGGAAGCACAACAGGGCAGGAAAAAAACTTCGGTTTTAATATCAGCGCTATTCACCCCTGGCCCCCTCCAGAAGGAACCGGTTTCATTATCAAAGAGATTGACATTCACCATCCAGTCAAGTTCGGCCAGAGCCTTACGGACTTTGCTGGCATTTGATCCGGAGCAGGTGGGATTCTGCCCCCAGGCAAAGAATCCCTTGAATTTGCCCTTCAGCATTTCATGGAAAATCATTAACCATGAGGCATTCTGACCATCATCAAGCTTGGGCAGCCATGGATAGCCAAAATCGTTTGCTGCTGTTGCATTTTCTCCATAATGCGCTTTCAGCAAACTTACAGAGTACTTGGGATAATTAGCCCACCAGTTGGCACTCAGTGGTTCGCTGGTTTTTGGCGTATATTTATCATTATATGCCTTGAGAGTCGGCTGCGAAGCCTTTGGGGTTTTTAAATACCCAGGCAGGATATGGAAGAGCAGACAATGATCGGTAGACCCTTGGACATTGCTTTCTCCACGCAAAGCATTTACCCCACCTCCTGCACGGCCGATATTGCCGAGCAGAAGCTGTACAATGGCCATGGCCCGAATATTCTGGGTTCCCACCGTATGTTGCGTCCAGCCCATGGCATACATGATAGTGGCAACTTTGTCAGGTTTGCCGGTGGAACCATATGTACCGTATACCGTTTGCAGCAGGTCTTTCGGTGTACCTGTAATAGCTGACACCGTATCGAGATCATAACGGGAATAATGTTTCTTTAGAAGCTGAAACGCGCACGATGGATCCTTCATGGTGGGATCTTTCATGATTACGCCGTTACCATCCTTCTGGTAGGCCCAGGCCTTTTTATCGTATTTTCTTTTCTTGGGATCATAGCCGGAGAACACCCCGTCTAGTTCTCCCGGCATTTTAAAATCTCGATTTACCAGAAATGTTGCGTTGGTGTAGAGCCTTACATAATCTTTATGAAAGAGATTATTCTGCAGGATATAGTTTATCATTCCGCCGATAAAGGGAATATCAGCTCCTGAACGAATCGGTGCATAAAGATCCGCCTTAGATGATGTACGGGTAAACCTGGGATCAACGCTGAGCAGGGTTGCCCCATTATCTTTTGCCTCCATTACCCATTTAAAGGAGATAGGATGATTTTCAGCAGCATTGCTGCCCATAATCAGGATGACATCGGCATTTCTGATATCAATCCAGTGATTGGTCATTGCACCGCGCCCGAACGACTCTGCCAGAGCCGCAACAGTAGCGGAGTGTCAGATGCGTGCCTGGTGTTCTATATAAACAAGTCCAAGGGAACGCATCCATTTCTGGAGGATATAGCATTCCTCATTGTCAAGGGCGGCACTGCCGACATGTGCCAAACCATCACATCGGTTTACTGTTTGACCCTTGTCATTCCGTTCGACAAAAGTTTCATCCCTTGTCTTTTTTATCCGCTTGGCAATTTCTTCAAAAGTCCAATCCCACTCAACTTCTTTCCATTCGGTAGCACCAGGTGCCCGATATTTTGGTTTTGTAACTCTGGCAGGATTATTAGCCATCTGATAGAGCGCAGCTCCTTTTGAACAAAGGGAACCACGATTTATAGGATGTTCTGCGTCACCCTCAATATTAACGACCTTTCCGTTTTTGGTGTGGACTATCATACCACAGCCCACTGCACAGTAAGGGCAAATGGTTGTGGTCACCTCCGCGCCCTTAGTACGATTTTCCCGCTCCCTGGCCTTCACTTCTTCAGGAGACAGGCCGATCACCGTACTGGCAACCGCCGATCCACCCGAGTACTTTAAAAAGTCTCTACGCGATATACCCATACTGCACCCTCCTTTTACATTTGTCATTAATTGGTGAGCCAGTTGAAAAAAGTTGTGCTTTGTTACTTGCTGGCAGTACCCTATAAAACCCTCCTTTTTATTTAGATAAACAAACTGTTTATCGCATAAAATGTGCCATCTTGGCCGTATTTTAAAAAACCATTCTTATCAAATAGTTATGATGCATACCCATCCTAAATAAATACCGTAAAATAAAAAATATAGAATAATCCCGAACTAATTTAGAAAAAATTCTAAATCCCAATGAACATAAATATTTTCCTAAACTAAAATTGTCATAACCAGTATTTTCTGCCTAATAGGACCAGACAAGGAACTATCCCTTTGAAGATAAGCATAGAACTTCAAGCAGCGGGGCATTAAAACTTAAGAGAAAATAATACGAGATTTTTTAGATATTGCTGTCGAAATGATATCGTCTCATCACTACAATGAAGTGATAGGTTTTTCTTATGGTAGCATTAAGATATGATTCAGTAATGTTATTTGATCAGAAATTCAACAACCATTCATCAAGGATATCCATAAACTTCTCTGCTCGCTCCGTGTCCCGCTGCAACACTGCCTTGATCTCCTTAATACCATCAGGCGGCTGTTCTTCTCCTTCGCTTAAAAGCCAGACTTTCGATATTGGCGTCTGTTTATGACCCTCAACGAGAATAAGATCATATTTCGAACCTATTTGCTTCAACAAACCCATCAAATCAGGTGAAGTGCTTTTATGCAGTCTGATCATTGTTTCTTCACCTTGAAGATACACATCGGCTCCAGCCTTGAAAAACCGATCGCTGTCCTTGCCTGATCTATCGACATCAATACCATGGACATCATGTTTGATAACAGCTACTTTCAGATTCTTTGATAGAAGCTTGGGGATTAACGATTCAATAAGGGTTGTCTTACCGGAACCGCTGAATCCGCAAATGCCAAAAGCTGGCAAATTCTTTATTGCTTCAATAGTTGATTCATTATCTTTCATAGCAGTTTCTTCACCTCATAAGATTTCTATAATTAATCCTTGGCATATTCCCGCTGATAAAGTTGTTCAAGAAGTATGAGCAGCCTGTCCCTGGTATTATTCTTTTGATTCAAAATCAAAACAAAACTGTCCAGCCTTGAATCGTTTATAAAATAACCGGCAAAGGAAAACACTCCCTTGAGAGTGCCGGACTTGACGAGCTCTACATATCCTGCATTGTCGACCCTCGGTAAAAGAAAACCATGCGGCTTAAATTTTTCAAGAATAGCCATCATTGCATTCGTTGTTGTTCGATTGCTGCGGGAAAGCCCAGAGCCCTCAAACACTTTAATATCTGTCTCTGAAAGTCCGATCTGCTCTACAAGAAATTCCCGGATAACTCTTCTACCTTTTTCCCAGGTAGCTGGAAATCCTAATCGCTCAGCTCCTGTTGCTAAAAAAAGCTGATTTGCAACGAAGTTGTTAGAATAAAGCATGAGCTGCTCAATGATTTTCTCGAGACTTGTATTGGATCTGTGGTTGTAAAAATAATTCAAGCCATCAGGTACCCTACCCCGCCTGATTACCCCCTCACCCCGAATTTTTTTCTCCCGCTGTATCGCCCGGAACAATTCTCCTGCTGCTCTCGAAATTATATCCTCCTTGCCATCCACATCAGCTGCAATATTGATTCGATGCTTGCCAGGAGATAAATCTTTACCAAGATTGCTCATTAATGGCAGCGAGGGGGTTTGCGGTTCTGCTGATCGTACACTTCCATCCGGATTTTTTATCAAGTAAACAGTATTAAAATTAACTGCTAAAGCCGAATTCCCGGCATCATAGGGATTAAGGCTGTTGCCCGAGCCGTCAGCT
>CAMYJP010000150.1 GCA_947258675.1 uncultured Desulfobulbaceae bacterium
ACAGAAATATGGACAAGTTTGGTAAGCTGAACATAATACCCTTTCCGATTAATCTTGAATTCTACTTCAACACCGCCATCGCATGTCAGCACCCAACGTCCGCCGGTGAGCAGCGGCCTAAATTAATACCAAGTTTGCACGGCCATTAAGTAAAACCGCGATCTTCACGCCGTCTGCTCCAGTGGCATTGTTAGCTGATTTGCTGTTTTGCAAAACCTAAAGTCCATATTAACAGTAAAACACTCTTATGAAATTCCTAATTCTAACGCCGAACATTTGGGTGTTGTTCCGTAGCGCATTCGTGGCAAATATCTTCAATATAATTTTCAATCTCCGTTTCCTTCACAAAATTGGGAACAAAGATTTCCGTGGCGAGTCGTCTTTTGCCACCTTCACTCAAATAGAACATCTCCCAGCCATCATTTGTGTGTATCGCTAGAAGCAGCTTACCAAATACATCAAGTTTGATTGATTTATTCATTCCATTAATTTCAAAGCTATTGGGCTCAGTTGCGCTGGCTTTTTGGCGTCAACTGAAGCTGATGGTTGGACAATAAATTCTGCTCGAATTGTGCCAACCACTGATCATCAGGAAACATAGCTTTCCATATCGCAAATATATTCATCGCATACTCAGGCTTGGAAGCCATGAGCTGGACTATCTCTTTTTGTGTTGGTGTCGTATCTATTGTTTTCGAATCAAACTGAGATGGGTCAAATCGGTCTGCAAAATTTGACGGTAGCTTGGTAGGGAAGAAAGCAGACAACGCTTTTGCCTTATTTTTCGAGCCGTTTGGCGTTTGGGCCGAAAGCAGAATCTCGACCGCCTTGAGTTCAAAATCGTCACGACTTCTCTGGTATTGACTCCAAATTCCTAAACTCACTGTTGCAGCTACTACAAGTATTGGAATTGCAACAGAAACAGCACTCCACATAGCTTTTTGCTTTTCGATCGTTAACTTTTCGCGCTCGATGTCCAGCTTTCCCTGCTCAATTTCTATCTTTTTCAGTTCTATCGCATTGGTGGAAATATCGATATCATTCATGTATGTCCTCCTTTGTCCAACGTTGCTAATTAGCCGCGCGGCTTTTTGCGTCGGCTGAATTAGCTTGGTTAGGTAGCGCTTTTTTATGTTCTACTTTGCGACGCCTGAGCAGCCGATATACGAAAGTGAAAAAGTAAAACCAAGATAACACAAACATACCGGTTACAACCATCGGTTCGTAGAAGGGAAAGAAAGTTACAGCTCCTTCATTACCATAAAGATAAGAATGAAAAATAAAAGAGCCTGGGCTGGGAATCTTCCACATGCTAACAATTTCAGACTCCGGCAATTTCCTTATTGGGGCAGTCAGGAATACGCGATAAAAATGTGTTATAGCATATATGGGAAAAACTACAAACACAGTTAAATAAATACGCTGGTACATACGACCTTCAGGAGTTTCGACATCAAGCTTATCTTCCAAGTCCACCGCGGGGAGTCGGGAATGTCATGAACCATTCCCATAGTTCTCTGCATGCCGGCTGGCAAACCAAATACAGACACAATACAGCGGTATGCAGATTAAAAGGCCAAACAACGCAGCTATCAACGGGGGTTGATTTATCGACACTCCAGAATCAGTTTGCGTTCCTTGAATTACAGCCATGGTTGCAAAAGCATAAACAACTAAATAAGTGGAAAATTTTTGCCATACCTTCGCAAGATCTCGTTGCGACATTTCATACCTTTCCCTAACCGATGAATCTCAGTTTACCTAACGTTGCTGGTGAGCAGCGGCCCACATAAGATTAAAGTTTGCACGGCCTTAACGTAAAACCGCGGTCTTTAAGCCGTCTGCTCCACTAGCCTTGTTAGGCTTACCTTTTAGTTGGATGAACTTTTTCTTTAAGGATTTTAGTTAAATCATCAAGAGACAGAGATTTATTGGCTAATTTTTTACGAATTGGTTCAAATGCTTTTAGCATTCGATGATGCATATCTATTGAAGGGCAATGTGAATTAAAGCTACGACCTTTGAATTCTTGAAACCGATCGAGTTCATTTACTAGAAACATTGCAGTACCCATGTATTCAGTTTCATTATTACCATCGAACCCTTGAAACTTTGGATCTTTTCCAAAGGGAGCTGCATCAACTTCTAGTTTTTCTTTTTGTTCATTACTCAATTGGCCATAAGTGTGCTCAATGAAGCTCCACATATCCAAAATATCAACAACTTCACTAACAATCGCGGGATCTTCCGTTTCTTCAAACGGAATTCCACTATATTTCCACTTTATCCCCCAAAGCTGGTCACTAAAAATAGCTGACTTAATAAAATCTGGCTCTATTTCACCTTCTACGTCAAGTTTTTCATACAACTCGCTTAACATTAGAATAATTAGCTTTTCACCATCTGAGAATTTCATTTTAAATCCTTTTCTATTGTTTTAGGGCGCGTTCGCGCTTTTCATCTGAGAGTTCTTTTACAGCAGGCATAAAGTTTTGAATCTTGTAATAGATGCTCTTTCCATATCGTTTTTTATCTTCGAAGGTCACTGCTTCCGACAAACTTTCGATATCTTCCTTCAAATCTTCACAGAGTTCTTTCGCCTTGTTTTCAAAAAAATCAGTGAAATGGCCGCTTTGCTCTAATATGAAGCTTGCATATATCTCAATTTCTTTTGCAATGTCGGTGCAGTTAACACCCTTCAGAAGTTTGGCGTTACAAGATGGACCAACTTTCGAAACGACCGATAGAACCCTTTTGGTTTCAGAGTGAACTTGAGAAACCTCTACCATTTTTCTGCGATGCACAAGCTCATCGCGAAGAATCTCAGCTTTTGTTGCAGCATTGGCTGACTTTTTGGCCTCCATAAAAGCCCATATTGCAGCTCCTATCGAAGCGATCGAGCCAAATATTGATATCAAACTTTCCATGCTCAAATTCCTTGCCTTTTCTTGGGAAGCCTAACGTTTGAGGTAACCGGGCGCACCTGGAATGCGGCGAACCTAAGGCTTTTACGCGAAACCGCTCATTGCTCGCGCACCGGTTCACTGAATTGTTATGCGATCTTTTTCTTCCACTGCGGAGCATGAACAATCCCAAGTATACCATCTATGGAAATATCTTCATCCAACAACGGCCAATGTATCCCATAGCCTGAAGGAGAGATTTCAAAATTATTCCTTTCTTCCTTCGAAGCTTTCTCAAGAACAGACGATATTTTATTTAATTGAAATCTTTTCGGCTCCCCATCAATGGTGATAACGAGGAAGTCATCCTCAAATTTAAGTTCGCTGATATCATGGTATTTTTTCATTGCTGGCGTCTCCGTTGAAATTCATCCCATTGTTGCTCAATATATTCAAAATGTTCATAAATAATTTTTCGGATCTGTCTTTTATCCCTTGGTGACATATTATATGCAAAAGCCTCATCAAGATCAAAGTTTTCTCGATTTAGCCAATATTTGCATTCCATATCACCTTTGCGACAATGCACGTGAATCGGTTCATTGCCTTCATTTGCATAAAAAAACAGCCTCCAGCCTAAAATCACAAGTATAGTCGGCATTTTGTTCATCCTAAGTTATTTGGCGCATAACGGGGCGATAACCTGCGGCGTGGAAAACAGCCGAATTTGTAATTAAAACGAATAGTGAAAGAAGCATTGACTAATAAAAAAGCCCCGGTTTTACGCCGCCAGAGTTAATTGCATGGTTGGGCTGTATTGTTCTAACGATATTGTTTTCAAGTCTCAAGCCCTGACCCCTAAGTTTTTTATTTTCCGTAATTTTCAGTATTCAGTGTAACTATTTTCTCCACAGAAGAACGCAAAAATTCAGCATTGATATCAACACCTTCATTTTTGCTAAATTCATTTCTCCAAATAATAGGAGGTGCCTGATTGTCATAATTACCAAATGTAGAAAATGCTCCCATATTGTCATGTAGGTTTTTCCATAAGAAAACATTACACATCCACTTTGAATTCATAGATGCCGGGGAATAACCGGACAGCTCATCAATATTTGTTGTCCTATAGGCTGGAGAAACTACATGTAAATAGTCACTGTCAATTTTCCAGGAGTTTCTGTGTTTTGTTGGTGATGCTTTAACGCTTCTTATTATCAGGATATCTCTCTGATATGAATAGTTGAACGCTAAAAATGGGAAAGGGAGCATTCTCCAGTTTCCTTCTTTTTCTTCAAGGACAGTCCAAAAAACATATGTAAGATCCTCGAATTTTGATAAATCACTGCCCAAAGGGTGTACTATTTCATAGCCCACTCCGAATAGTTCCATTAATGATAAAGGGTCTATAATTTCTTTTGAGAGCAATGATGTAATTATTTGTAAAGATATAGCAATCCCTTTTTCAAGCTTGCTTGGTTTTCCAGATGTGATTTTCATTTTTAATTTAGGAGCAGTATCTAGTAAAGTGCCATAACCAGAGCCAGCTGCCTTAAAATAGTTAAATTCTGAATTTGGAAAATCTACTGGCCAAGATTCAAAATCAAAAATGCGCATTTCAATTCCATCTCTGTAAAGACCAATAATTGACAAGTTTCCTTGACCGCCTATGTCATTATAAATATCCAATAGTAATTCATAAGACGGATTATTATGTGCATTTGCCTTAATAATTTCATTAATGAAGCAATTTGCATAAATTATCTTGTTAGCATAACAAATAGCAAGTTTAGGGCTTACAAGAATGACCTTTTGACAAAGTCGGGAAGGACTATACTTTCCTTTGGAAAGATTCTTTTTAGTTACTTTTCCAACAGTAGGGAAAACAAATATTTTATCCGACTTGTCGGTATCAGAAACAAGCAAGTCACCCATGATAATGGGACAACGACCGTCAAAAAAACCTGCTATCAATGTCATTTAAAAGACCCTGCTATTTTTTGCAGTTTTACTAAATTCGCAGCATACTCCATGCCCAACGCCACGCATCAGCGGCAAAGTGCGCGCGCAGCGGGTACTTTGTCCGACTGCATGCGCTTGTTATCTGTCCAGTCTATCTGAAACACTCCAAATCTCCTCGCCTTGAAGTCGAAATATTCGAAGCTCCGACATTTTGCGAGCACCAATATTTTCGTAAAAACCAACAGCCTTTTCGTTCCATTTCAGTGCCCACCATTCGAACCGGCCACAGCCGCGTTTATAGGCGATGCTGGCAAGTGTGCCGAGAGCTTTTTTGCCGATGCCACGTCCCTGAAAATTGGGACGTATGTACATGTCGTCCAGGTGCAGGCCCGTTTTTCCTGTTGTTGTAGAAAAAGTCTGATAGTAAACAACAAATCCCGCAGGCTCATCATTTAAATAAAACAGTAAAACTTCAGCCGCAGGATTATCACCGAACAAATTTTTTTTAAGGTCTGTTTCTGTAACAGATACCTCATGTGGAAAGCCTTCTGCTTTGGCAAGCTCCTTTATTAGTATAAGGATCAGAGTTACGTCGGACTCCTCGGCTTGTCTAATATCTAGGTTGGTCATTATGGTTCTCTGGACAGATAACGGGCTGCGAGATGAGCCGCAGTCGGCTGGGGGCGGAAATTGCGTTTTTTTGCAATTTACCGTGCCAGCCGACCGAGCGCAGCGAAGCCCGAAGCTCATCTCGCAGCCCGATAGGGCGGACGGCCGCAGGCCAAGCGAGCTTCAGCGAGCGGTCCGCCCTATCGTTGCGGGTCACCTGGCGCAGGGTGTACTATAAAAAACGATTGAAAGCAGATGCTTACGTAAACTCAAAAAACATATAAATCGGCACGGCCCCTGCGATCAGGTGCATTCGCCTTGTTATGCATTGAATTTATTCCATTAGTTTCTCAGCATACGCATCTCCCTCATTGAACTCTTTTGGAAGAAAATCATACTTCTTTAGTGAAGAATCAATTGACGCTATTAGCTTTCCCATCGAGTCCAACTTGTGCTTTGGATAATGGGGTATTAGTAACCCTATCAAATTCTGATTCGGTGAACTATCATCAGCACCATAATGAAAAGGTATATTGGTTACGCATATTAAATTAGGCATCGAGTCTTTGTATTTTGTTTCAATTTTTCTATACTCCGCTCGGACCTTTTCCAATTTCCTGTTCCCTTTTTCCGCCTTAAATTCGGGAAGGTTTGTATCTATAAATATTATGTACGGCCCATTAACATTTTTCTCAATAGCATCCTTCAGTTTATCATATAAGCGAATTTTCTTGCTTTTACCTTGTTTTGAACCCATAACGTTTTTTACGTTTCTGGTCTTTGCTTCAATATATACTTGAGCTTGAGATTCGAGATGTGTTGCTAAGCATTCCGGAACACGCCCAGACAAACCTGACCTTTCATCCGAATATAAGATATCGAAACCCGCTCGTATCAGGGTTGCAAATACAAACACCTCATATCGAGCACCATTAAAGTTGTCATTTACTCTTAATCTATTTATTAAGAAATCAGGTAGCTTCCCTACATGATCAAGAACAAAGAGGTCATAAGCGAGATGTAGCAATCCTAATGCTTTTCCATTAGGTTTCCACCACCTATTATCATTTTCCTTTTCAAGATTGGGAACACCTTTTATGTACCACTTTGCAACCTCATGCTGATCCTTTAAATTTTTTTGAAACTCTTGATTAAGCCAATTAATACCAAGCTTGCTCTTAAGATAGGAAACTAAAAAATCTGAAGGAGTCTCCCAGTCATAATTAGGGTCATCAGAATGAACTATCTTGCCTCTAATCGCTACCATTCTTCGGTCAAAAGCCTCAACACTAACTATGGGGGGTGTATTCCCAAAGTATGTTTTCTGGTAATTATCGACAATCTTAGATTTAGCCTGCAACTTTCGAAACATTGCTTGAGTTTCAGGCGACAATTCATCAAATGAGATAGTGGGAGTAGGTTTATCTCCGGCTTCATTTGATTTGTTTTCAGTCATATAATAATCCTAGTGGATTTCTCTACGTGATAACGTTTACCACTCTGTTATAGGCGTATGCATAACGGGCTGCGAGATGAGCCGCAGTCGGCTGGGGGCGGAAATTGCGTTTTTTTGCAATTTACCGTGCCAGCCGACCGAGCGCAGCGAAGCCCGAAGG
>CAMYJP010000151.1 GCA_947258675.1 uncultured Desulfobulbaceae bacterium
ATAAGCCGTTGAAGCTTTTTCACCAGATAAGTAGCTATCTCCAGTCTGTTTACTTTTAAGATAACAGTTTGCTATCTCATCCTTATTGCTGGTATTGTCCACCTTTTTATTCCCAATGGCGGATTATGTCTAACAGTGTCCTTACCCCTATGCCTGAAGGACCTTTGGGGATATATGGCTTTTCTGTAAAATTCCAGGCAGTGCCTGCTATATCCAGATGAGCCCAAGGAGTATCGCCGACAAACTCCTGAAGAAAAGCGGCTGCCGTTATAGTGCCACCTGTACGATTACCGATATTTTTTATGTCAGCAACTTCCGATTTCAACTGTTTACTGTATTCCTGGCCTAAAGGCAGCTCCCATACTGGTTCACCGCTTCTATCCGCCGCAAGTTTAATTTTATCGGTCAGATCAGCATTATTAGAAAGCAGACCGGTTCGATGATGGCCAAGGCCTATTATCACGGCTCCTGTCAGGGTAGCAAGGTCAATAACAGCATCGGGTTTATACTTTTCAATTCCATAAGCGATTGCATCTGCCAGAATAAGCCGTCCCTCAGCATCAGTATTGATAACTTCTACAGTTTTACCACCATACATCGTAATAACATCCGAAGGTTTTAGAGCGGCAGGACCGGGCAGATTATCAGTGGCAGGGATAATAGCCACAACATTTAGCCCTTTGGGTTTTTCCTCTCCTATTGCCTGCATCACAGTGAGCACAGCTGCACCCCCACACATGTCATACTTCATCTCTTCTAAACCGTTACTGGGTTTGAGGTTAATTCCTCCAGAGTCAAATGTTAGACCTTTTCCAACCAATAACAGAGTTGGGGACTTCTTTCTCACTTTGTGAGACAAGACAACCATTTTAGGTGGTAGGGCAGAACCACTGTTTACGCCAATTATACCGCCCATTCCAAGCCGTTTCATCTCAGCCTTTTCAAAAATTTTGCAGGACATTTGATATTTTTTTGCCAATGCAAGACCAAAATCGGCAAAGCTCTTAGGTGTCCATTTATTCCCTGGTTCATTTGCCATGTCCCGGGCAGCAGATACAGCAGAGGCCGATACCTGCCCCGCATTAAAAGCTTTCTCGATAGTTTTAGACTTTGAAGTATTTATGAAATACTCCTTTATGTTCCCAGGCTCATCATCCTTTTCAATTTTTGTTTTATATTTCCTAAAACTATAGGAGCCCAAGAGTAACCCTTCCGTCAAACATTCAATCATCTCCTGCTTATCAAAATCAAAGTGTTCTGGAATTTGCACCAATAAGCTGCTGGCCTTGGTTGTTAGGGCTGCTCTGGAAATGACACCACCACATTTTCTAAATGTTTCCCTGGAAAGTTCATCTTTCCCTATACCAACGACTAAAACTCGTTTGGCAGCAATGTTCGCATCCCGTTTCGGATAATACAAAAAAGTCTGCCCCTCTTTTCCTGTAAAATCACCAAGCTTAAATATCTGATTGAGCATTGCCTGCACGTTTTTATTAGAACATTTAGGCCCCCCCTTCTTCTGCTCAAGGACAAAAAAAGCTATTAAATCTCCAGTATATTTCTCTATCTTCTTCTGGGTCAGTTTAATCATTGCATGCTCCTTTTCTCATTCACCTTTTATTACTATTATATTATATAAAAGTTCAGTCAACCGGGGGTATAACCCTAATGCTAAAACTAATAATGCAGATAAATATAAATGCAGCAATGAATCTTGTACCATATTTATAACCGAATGGAAAACAGAGTCATTAAAATTTTTCTATCCTACAAAGGAGGCTATCATTGATAATTCAGCTATATTTAGCGGTAAGTATTGCTATCATAGTTTCAGCATTATGCAGCATTTTTGAGGCAATTCTCTATTCTGTACCTTCAAGTCATATTGAAGTACTAGCAGGATCCGGCAAGCATTCCGGGAAGATTCTTAAAAAACTGAAAAAAGATATCCAAAAACCGATCACTGCCATTCTAACACTGAATACCATTGCCAATACCATGGGTGCTGCTGTAGCCGGTGCCTCTGCTGCTGCTGTTTTCGGGGAGCAATACCTTGGCTGGTTTTCAATATTTTTTACGCTCTCGATTCTGCTCTTCTCTGAAATACTTCCTAAAACTGTTGGAGTAGCCTATGCCAAAGTGCTCTCCCCTTGGATAGCGAGACCTCTCCAGCTACTAATAAAAATACTCTCTCCCCTTATCTGGTTGTGTCAGGCAGTAACGCACCTAATTCCTAAACATGGTAAGGAGAACCTAATTTCTGCAGAAGAGTTACAGGCAGTGGCCATGTTAAGTCGCAAGTCTGGAGAAATAGACCCAGATCAGGAAAGGGTCATTGCCAATATACTTGATTTGCAAAATGTTACTGTACGCCAGGTGATGACTCCGCGAACCGTAACATTTTCATTAAGCGAACATCTCACGGTGGCAGATGCTAAAGAATTGAGACCTCAGTGGGACCACCACAGCCGCGCCCCGGTTTATGATAAAGATCCGGATGATGTAGTTGGCATTGTATTGCGGAAAGATCTCTTCATCAAAAATACAAGAAAAGATCAACGATTATCTTCACTGATGCATCCGGTCCATTTTGTTCCAGAATCCGCACCATTAAATCGTGTTCTCATTGATTTTTTTGATCGACGCCAGCACCTTTTCGTTGTAGTTGATGAATACGGTGGTGTTACCGGAGTAATTAGCATGGAGGATGTTATAGAAGAAATAGTTGGCAGAGAAATTATTGATGAATCAGACAAAGCATCGGATTTAAGGGAGTTGGCAAGGCATAAGAAAAAAACGCTTCTTGGGGAATAAAAACAAGCAATTACCCTGGAAATTCATGATTAATCCGTTTCTTCCAGCCTGACATCAATATTAAATTGCTCGTCATCTCGCAAGACAGTCAAAGAAGCTGTATCACCAACCTTATATTTATCCAGCTCATTGCGCAAATCATCAAATGACAAAACTGGAGTGTTGTTTACCTGATGGATAATATCACCCAGAATGACGCCTCCTCTCACCTCCTTGGTGCCCCGCAGCCCTGCTTCTGCGGCACTGCTTCCCGGTTGAACTGAAATGATCAAGACACCATCAATTCCAAGACGTTTCATTATCCTTTCATTGGCAACCGTCACTCCAATACCAGGGCGTATGACTTTTCCATATCGTATAATCTCAGGGACTACTTTGTTCACTACTCCTACTGGTACCGCAAAGCCTATACCTGCACTGCTGCCGGTAGGGCTGTAAATGGCTGTGTTTACACCGATAAGCCGGCCGGCACTATCAAGCAAGGGGCCACCTGAATTACCAGGATTGATCGCTGCATCTGTCTGGATAACCCCCTGAATAGTTCTACCGGTAACTGCCTGAATTTCACGGCCTAGAGCGCTGACAATACCGCCTGTTATGGTTTGGTCTAATCCAAAAGGATTTCCAATAGCAAATACTTTTTGACCTACCAGCAGGTCTTCAGATTTACCCAAAGGAATAGCCTTTAATTGTTCTAAAGGTGCTGAAATCTGTAGTACAGCAATATCCTTATCCGGTGCCGCACCGACTAAAATACCCTTCCATGTCGAGTGATCAGCAAGCGTCACTTCAACGCGATTGGCATCTTCTATAACGTGATAATTCGTGACAATTCTTCCTTCAGAGTCCCAAACAAAACCAGACCCTGTACCTTGTGGTATTTCGTAAGCATTGAGGCTGAAAAAACTTCTGCGAAGCCCGATGCTGGTGATGTAGACAACAGAAGGTGAAGCGTTTCTGAAAACATCAATTGTATTCTGTTCATCCAGGGCAAGGTCACCTCTTGCGGTGACCGCCCTTGGCACTGCATCAGGATTATATATTGGCCGTTCAGAACGTTCTCTTAACAACCATAACCCGGCGAAGACTATGAGTACGATGAGCCAGGCCGGGAATCTCTTTTTTTGGGGATAATTTTGCACAACTTTGACCGAATCTGGATTAGAGATGAAGGAGGAATTTAGCGATGAGAAAGTAAGTTAATACTCCCAAGATATCAATAGCAGTGGTTACAAATGGACCGGTTGCAATGGCTGCATCAATATCCAGTCGTTTAAGAAACAATGGAATACATGTTCCTGCCGTGGAAGCAATTGCCATAACAAAAAGAACGGAAAGCCCAACAACAAGCCCCAAATTTGCAGGTTCAGAATATCCGAAAAATGCGAGAACACCAAGAAACAAACCATACATACTACCCAGAATGATCCCCACCCGCATCTCCTTAAGAACCAGAGAAGAAAGTTCTTTCATATTGACTCTTCCGGTAGCAATCCCTCGAATTACAATCGTACTGGACTGGGTTGCAATATTACCTCCCATACCCATTACTATTGGAATAAATGCGGCAAGGGCTAATACCTTCTGCAATTCAGTCTCGAAATACGTGATGATAAACATGGCCATGACTCCTCCAACCCAACTTGCAAAAAGCCAAGGAGCCCTGGTCAGGGCGTTATCGACTGTTGATTTGAGAAGAATCTCCCGATCTTTACCAGCTCCTGCCATCTGCAGGAAATCTTCCGTAGCTTCCTCCCTGATTACGTCAATTATGTCATCAACCGTAACTATACCGACCAATGTATAGGTTGAATCCACTACTGGAACCGCCAGAATATTATATTGTGAAATAACATGAGCAACTTCTTCCTGATCGGTATCGGTTGTTACAGAAATTACATTGGTATTCATGATGTTTTTCAACGGTCTGAACGGAGGATGTATTAGCAATTCACGGAGCGATACAACACCTGACAGTTGGCCATCACCGTGGGTGATGTATAAATAAAAAACCATTTCTTTTTCTTCACTGCGCTTTTGTACTGCCTGAATGGCATCACTGGCGCTGAGTTCCTCATCCAGAGCCATAAAATCAAGTGACATCAGACCTCCGGCTGTCTCTGGATGATACTGAAGAAGTTCGTCAACTTCTTCCCTGTCCTCTTTTTCCATTAGTTTTCGTATTTCATTGGCCACCTCATCCGGTAAAACATCTATCAGGTCAGCGACATCATCGCTTGCCATCTCTGAAAAAGTAGCCACCATAAACTGTGGAGATAGATCC
Organism: uncultured Desulfobulbaceae bacterium; assembly: GCA_947258675.1. The sequence goes on from CAMYJP010000151.1 coordinate 5,099, forward strand.
TGAACCAGGTCAAGCATAATGGCCTGGTCCAGTTCACTCAGAAATTCTCCAACCATGTCAGTTTGTGCTATGATATGAAAAATCTGCTTTCGCTCATCATTGTTTAAATGACGAAAAATCCAAGAAACATCGGCGGGATGGGTCTTTTTAACAAGTTTAAGCAGATTATCTTCTGCTCCCCTCCGGTGCAGCCGCCGGAAAGTGTCTAACAAGACCATCCCTTCATTTCCGATCAGTTCGCGTTTTTCTATTTTGTCTAACATAGCAACACCGCAAAAAAAAAATGACGTTCCTTAATTTATTTTACTAGATCTATCTACCTGGAAGACTCTGTCATTGGAAATGCAAGGATGCCAAATCAGCATATCAATAACAACAGACGCCCCAGCATCGCTTAATGACAAACTCCGAAATGGTTATACTTGAAACTCCCTATAAATGCTACCATCTTCACATGGCAAATTTAATGAAAAATACTTTTAATCATGTACATACATTCTCTCTATCTAATGAAAAATACTTTTAATCATGTACATACATTCTCTCTATCTAAAAATCCTTGCAATAGCGAACCAAATACCCTTAAATCGAGAAGCCTTAGGCCTGATACTTCGCGAACATTTCATAAATACAATATATACAACTGAAATTGTGTTACAAACGTAAATTTTCCAAGATAGAAGCAAAAACTTCCCGGTTTTCCATTCAATTACAGCATCAGTCATTAAAACTTTATACGCAATGCAGTCCTTTCACACTATTGTAATCGGAGCCGGGCCAGGGGGTTTAGCCTGTGCCCGTATTCTTGCCCTTCAGGGTCTTAAGGTACTTGTGTTAGAAAGAAACAGCCAAGTCGGCCCTAAAGTCTGCGGTGGTGGTATTACATGGAAAGGACTGATTCAGCATGTTCCAGGAAATTTAATTAACAGATCTTTCCAACATCAAATCATTAAGACCAACAAACAAAAAATCACGATTACATCAACCGAACCAATTATCTCTACTATTTCTCGGGAAAAACTTGGTAAATGGATGCTGGAACAGGCAGTAAACGCAGGAGTTGATCTTAAAACCAACATAAATGTTTTAAAAATTACTAATCATTCAATTACAGCAAAATGCAAACATGGCGAGATTAAACAATACAATTATAGATATTTAGTTGGTGCAGACGGCAGTAATTCTACCGTCAGAAAATATCTGCG
>CAMYJP010000152.1 GCA_947258675.1 uncultured Desulfobulbaceae bacterium
ATGCTGTTTATTAATAGACTGAATTATTGCGTGGTGTTCTTCGTTTAAATTTTTTAATTCACCCGCATGATCTTTTTTCAACCTATCGATTTCAGATTGCGTGCTTTTTTGACCGCTGTCAAGATCAAATTTTAGGCTTTGAATAGTATCGTCGTGTTCTTTTTTCAGCTTCGATATCACATCTTTATGTGTGTGCTGTATTCCGGCTATTTCTTCTTTGGTTTTTGCGTTTGCTGCAATTTGCGCATTATTCTTTTGCTCTTCATGCTGTTTATTAATAGACTGAATTATTGCGTGGTGTTCTTCGTTTAAATTTTTTAATTCACTTGCATGATCTTTTTTCAACCTATCGATTTCAGATTGCGCGTTATTTTGAGCACGGTCGAGATCAAATTTTAGGCTTTGAATAGTATCGGCGTATTCTTTTTTCAGGTTTGATATCACTTCTTTATGTGTGTGCTGTATTCCGGCTATTTCTTCTTTGGTTTTGGCGTTTGCTGCAATTTGCGCGTTATTCTTTTCCTCTTCATGCTGTTTATTAATAGACTGAATTATTGTGTGGTGTCCTTCGTTTAACCTTTTTAATTCACTTGCATGATCTTTCTTCAACCCATCTTTTTCCGATTTAACTATGTCTAAAGATTGGTCCAAATCTGAATTTAGCTTTTTTATGTTGTTTGCGTGTTCTTCTTCTTGATGTTTTAAGGCATTTTGATTTTCTATTTTTAGCTTCTCAATTCTTGAATCGAATTGTTTTACTGATTCTTCAAAGGCTGCACTAATTCTGGTTGTTTCTGTTTTTAAAGTGTCAATACTAAATAAGAGCTCTTTTTCTCTATCCTTAAACAGATCAAATTCCTTCTTAAAAGATTTTTCAAGATTTGCTAACTCTTTAAGACTTTTCTCTTTGATGATTAGATCATTCTGAGCAGCATTAAGCTTATCTTGCAGATAGCTAATTTCTTTTTCTTTTTGGATCACTTCCTCACGGAGATTAACGAAATCGTTTGCAAATGGAGTACTTCTTGCAGCCTGTCGGGATTCATCCAGTTTAAGCTGTAATGAAATTATCTCTTTTTCTCGTTCGCGAAGTAACTCTACATAATTATCACAAATCTCAGAATCTTCCTCAACTGACTGACTAACGGGCAAATCTTTTTGGTTTTGGTCAAACTGGTTATTGGGTATATCACTTGCATTCGGCTTTTCAGCTTTATCATATTGCCCTATTGGATCGTTATGACGTTTTCCCAGATTGATCAAATTATCCAGTTTTTGTAAAAAATCATCTTGCGAAATGTCCCTTTTTCGGAAATAGACATCAGGGTGGTATCTTTGCTTACTATGAAGTTCTATGTCAGACTTAGAAAGTAAATCTGTAATAAGGATGACAGGAATTTGGCTACCGCCAGCTTTTTTTGCTTTACAGCAAACCGCTAAGCCTGATTTGTCTGGGTTTTCAACTGCAACGAAAACGGCGTCCGGCTTGAGCCCTTTAATCATATGGATACCATTTTCATCAGCTTTGACTCGCTTAATCTCAAAATCATAAGGTGCTAGAAATTTACGAATAATATCTATTGAGTTGCGGCCATCGTCGATGACAAAAATCAGTCGATCAGCCATAAATTAGCTCCTTCGAAAACTTCTCTTTAATGTAAAACGCCCTATAAATTGCCGATTAGTTTCTTTTAATAATTAGCTGATTTTAATTTAAGGAATAATAAAATGTTCGAAGAAGATCTAAAAAAAAGATTATTAATTAGATCAGTTTTTGAATTACCCTATCAATGGCCTCCAACTCTGACTGCTTTGATAGAAGATAACTTGGTATTTTTGCACGATATTTTTTACATGCTTTCAAAAGGATCTCTTTCTCAAAAGAGCTCAAATCTAAATGTAGCAATAAATTTGCTTTATCTAACGTATTCTTAGCGGTTGATTTTTTTATCTCAAAATCATTCTTCTGGGGGACGTACATGTTAAATGTTTTCCCTCAATTCTTATGTTTAAGTAATATGTGTAATAATCAACAGTAGCAAATTAATACGCTGTCCACCTTGTCACATAGATTGGGGAGGATAAAAATTTATCGCCGCCACATCTCCATAAATTTCGAACTTGGCAACGTACTGTGATACAACAATTGAAATCAAAATCAGCGGGAATCGCAACAAACCAATTGAGCTTCGCTTATTAAAGCGAAAAATACCTAATTGTGTTTTAACGAAAACCCATCAGAATAATTAATTTGGTTTTACTCTTTAGATCATATCTCATTTAACGCTTGATTTTAATAGATTGAGTTGATGTACGAAACCCTCCATAACCGGTGGGCTTAATCTAACCTATCAAAACCCGATCTTTTAGTTAATTCAGGAAAATCCACTAAAATTAGCGCCTGATTATGCTCTGCTATTACATTTCGCTTTTCGTTAAATTAAGGTGTTACTTTGCTATGTATGTTAGTTTTTGGAATGCTCCTCTTCCTTCCCTTAGGCGACTTATTTTCTGTTAACTGAAAATCCCTGTTCTTTTCTTCTTTCTGTTTGGGCGCAACAATTTGTTGCTTGCCTGCTTTCATCTCAGATTTTTTGTTATGCAACGTGAATTGTTTGCGTTTTCGCGGAAGAATTTCAGTTCTTTCATTTGTACTTACAAGAAGCACTGGTGGTATGACATCTTCCATTTTTTTTTGGTTGTCAAAGAAGGCATTTCTTATATCACCTGCATGAATTGCCACCTCTTCCATATCCGCATTGCTCTTATTCTCCAATTCAGAAATCTTGTCAAGAATTTCTAAAATGATTCTATTAAGCGGATCGTCTTGCTCTTTTTCTTTGTCCAGGTGTTTGCCCATGGCGTTAAGGTTGGCAATCGTAAGTGGATAAATCCGATATCCTTCTTTCGGTGAACTGTAGACCGACTGAAGAACCCCAAGTATTACAGAAAGATTTTTAGAATAAATTCCACCTTTATGCCACTTCGTCATCATGCCGAAAATTCGACTTACAATGAATGAATTAGGTTGCACTGAAGATAACAATAAAAAGGGATCTCTTTCACCGATGAGCGCATCAATAACCCAGTGGTTTTCAATTTCGAGAATTTTTAAAAATAGGGGGCAGTTTTCAGGTGTAATACCTATCGTGCTGAGAAAACTGGAATAAGAAATTGCCGCCTCAACTGCCTCTGTCGTTCGGCATTGGAATATTCCCTGTAACAATCTATTTTCGATTTTAACGATCTGCTCTTTAGTCGAATTTTCCGTATATTCAGGATAGCTCATTTTATCCTCCTAATTTATTATTTGTTTAAGTTCAAAAATTTTAATCAACAAAAAGGTAATTTGGTGGTACTTCGTCCTTACGATAATCTCCCTGGACAATAAGAACCTGAGGGATGATATCCTCCAACATCTTGGTATTGTCGAAAAAGGCGTTTCTGATTTTAAGAGCCTGTCTCGCCACTTGCTCCATGTTTTCATCAAACCGTAATCCTTCAAGACTACCAATCTTTTCAAGAATATCTAAAATGCATCTGTTTCTGGGCTCATCCTGTCCACTTTCTTTTTCCAAGTGCTTGCCGAGGTTGTCAATGTCGGAGATGGATATTTTGTAAATTTTATATCCGTCTCTCGGCGAGCTATAGGCATTTTGGAGGACACCCAATACGATGGCCAAGGTCTTCGGATAGATTCCTCCCGGTCGCCATCTGGTCTGCAAGCGAAAAGCTCTACAAACAAGGTAATAATTTGGGGGGATGGTTGATAATAGCAAGAAGGGGTCTTGTTTTCCAATCAGTTCATCCAATACCCAATGATTCTCAATTTCTAACATCTTAAGGAAAAGCGGATAATTTTCAGAAGTTAAACCGGACATTCGGAGAAACCTCGCATAACTGATACACGCTTCAACCGATTCTGTTGTGCGTGCTGCCATCAACTGATTAAGTATTCTGTTCTCAGTTTCTGTAGTTGGCTCCATATTCTCTGAAACGGGCACCATCGGCACGATCTTTTTTGGAACAGCTTCTTGTTTTTCCATAATACGTTCCTTTCACATTTTTATTTACAAAGTTGTTGTGATTTAGACAATTATCACTTTTTTTACTTTCACTATCTTTGAATTTTCGCCATCTTTGAAAAGATAGGAGATGATGATTAATCTTAAAATTTTAAGGGTAATTAACTCAATTGGTTCTTAAAACTTTGCGATACCCTTATTAATCAATTTGAATTCGTCTTCTTAATTCAAATTTATATCGGTATTTTTAAAATAAACTTTAGAAATGTTAAGCAAAATATATACCGAAATTCAGAATTCAATAAACGCTTAAAATTCAAGTCGTTATTTTGATATTTAATATTGGTTCTTGGTAATTCGACAATAAAATGAATGATAATAGTCAAAAATATGTCGATTTAACTGATTATATTTAATTTTTCATAATTTCTGAGGTTATATTTGCTGCCGCATTGGCATCATTATGATCTGGTCAAGAAAAAATAGACACTCAGTTAAGCGACTTTTGCCTTAGAAAATTTTTTCTCATAAGCACTTGGGGACATATGGGGACGGTCATGAAAAATTGCATATCTAATTGATTGTAAGTATGATATGAGTAAAGGATGCCACGTAAAGCCTGCATAGATGCCCCGGTGCATTGCACCATATCATCTGCCGTGGAATAGAGCGGCGTAAGATATTTAACGATGATGCCGATCGGCATAATTTTTTTGGAACGTCTTGGAACCATTTTAAAGGAGACCTCAACGCCTTGTTACGGTTGGGCGCTGATACCGAATCATTTTCATCTGATATTGCGAACCGGTAAAGTACCCATCTCCACCGTCATGCGTCGGCTATTAACCGGGTATGCCGTCAGCTTCAATCGTCGCCATCGCCGATACGGGCATTTGTTTCAAAATCGTTTCAAATCCATATTATGCCAGGAAGATCCCTACCTGAAGGAACTGGTGAGTTATATTCACCTGAATCCGTTGCGTGCTAAGATAGTTGTCGATCTTAAAGAACTGGCGAAATATCCTTACAGCGGCCACAGCGCCATTAAGGGAAAAAAGGGGTCAGATCTTTGATATTGACAAAATGGAAATACTATGCCTATAAGGCGTCATGGCGCGACGACTGAGAAGCGAATATCTTGGTGCGTATTATCACGTAATGAACAGGGGCAACCGTGGATAGGATATATTTCTAACCGACAAAGACCGAAAGGTTTTTCTGGATGGCTTGGCAGATAGCTGTGAAACCTACCGCATTAAACTCATCGCCTATGTGTTGGATGTCCAATCAATTCCACCTGCTTGTCCAGACACCCCAAGCGAATCTAAGCGAGTTCATGCGGCATTTTTTAGTCAATTACACCGTGAGGGTTAATCACTGCTGCTCGATGAAGGCGAGTATCTGTTGCCTCTGAGTCGCTATATCCATTTAAATCCGATCCGAACAAGTCAGTCTAAAGATGCTGATTTTCAGACAAAAGCAGAGTATCTTAAAAAGTATCCCTGGAGCACTTTTGGGGGATATTGTTATCTGAGAAAAAGAGACAAGAATTTCGATTACGGCTGGCTGTTGAA